>NZ_JCACKS010000145.1:0-4951 GCF_059505505.1 Pelatocladus sp.
TCGATAGTAGAATCAGCATATTTAGCTCCACGCAATCAAACAGAAAGCATCTTAGTAAACATTTGGCAACAAGTTCTACAAGTTTCCAAAATCGGAGTGTATGACAACTTTTTTGATTTGGGAGGACACAGCCTCAAAGCAATTGCTCTAGTCAACCAAATTCAAGAAAAACTAGTCCTTCCCTTTCAATTAAAACAAGTCTTTTCACACCCTACAATTGCAGAACAGGCAGAGTTATTAGCCGCTTGTGCATCTATTTCGGTTCCGCTAATTCCTCATTTGTCTGAGCAAGAAACCTATGAAACATCTCATGCACAAAGACGCTTCTTTGTGCTGCAACAGATGGATCTAAATAATGTGGCTTATCATATTGTTTCTACACTCAAACTAAAAGGAGATTTCGATCCTGCTGCTTTTGAAAAAGCAATGCAGGTTTTGATTGCTCGCCATGAATCTCTGCGGACATCGTTTGTATTAGTCAACGGTGAACCAAGGCAAAGGATACTCGCAAATACTCATTTTCATGTCGGATTTGAAGATTTGAGTCATGAACCCAATGCTGAAAGCTACATCTTAGAAATTATTCAACAACAAAGAGAACCTTTCGATTTAGAAAATAGCCCATTATTGCGGTCTGATATTTATAAATTACCAGATAAACAATATATTCTTGTTCTGGAAATTCATCATATTATTTGTGATGGCTGGTCAATGGATTTGTTAGCTAAAGAATGCTTAAAATATTACAATTATTTTGTCAAAGGCTTACAACCAAATCCAGATAAATTGCCTGTACAATACAAAGATTATGCAGCATGGCAAGCCAACATTTTACGCAGTGATGAACATAGAAAACACTTAGATTACTGGCGACAAAAACTGGATAATGGGCAAATACCCCGCGTTCACTTACCTACAGATTTTCAACGACCTTCTATAAAGAGTTTCAATGGTTCACATCTAAGCTGGACATTCAAATCACAACTAGTATCTGGGTTGAGAGGGATTTGTCAACAAACAGAAAGCACTTTGTTTATGGCACTCTTAGCAGCAGTAAAAGTCTTACTCTATCGCTACAGTGGTCAGCACGACATTGCTATTGGTACAGAAATTGCTACTCGCAACCATCCTCAGCTACAATCTTTAATCGGCTTATTTCTGAATACACTAGTTATCCGTGACCAAATAGAACCAGAACAAGGGTATGAAAATCTGCTCAATAAAGTTCGCCAAAGTGTTACTGAAGCATTTGAACATGCTGATTACCCGTTTGATATTTTGGTAGAAGAATTAGCAATTTCTAGAGAAATTAACCGCACACCATTATTTGATGTATTAGTGCTGCTGCAAAACTTTGATCAACCTGTAGTCACAGAAGAAGTACAAATCAAATCTCTGGATTCACTAACGTCTAGCAGCAAATTTGACCTGTCTTTTGTATTTAGTGAACACAACGACCAACTCAGGTTGTATTTAATTTACAACACAGATCTATTCCAAACAAATAGGATGCAAAAATGTCTGAGCCATTTCGATAAATTGCTCACAGAGATGGTACTTAATCCTAGTCAGTCAATATGTAAATTTTCTCTTTTATCACCAACAGAAACCGCTTTAGTCGAAAACTTCATCCAACCAATTCCCCGCTTAGAAACACGCACAATCATACATGATTTTATTGAGCAAGTAAAAGCCACGCCTGACAAAACATCAATTGTTTATCCTGGAGGAGAATTTAGCTATCAGAAATTAGATACAATCACTAACTCTTGGGCTAATATCTTTAAATATTTAGGTATTCAAAAAGATACTATTTGTGGCGTAATTCTTGAAGGAGATTATCGTCAAGTATTAGCAATGCTAGCGATATTTAAGGCTGGGGGAATTTATTTACCTATGCGTTTAGATGAACCGGAAGAACGCTCTTCACGGATGATGCTCAAAACATCCCCCGCTATTATAGTGGTCGATGACGAAAATTTAGATACTGTCAAACCTCGATTAGCAATATTACCAAAACCACCTCAAATATTGGTAGTGACTGCCCATGAAATTCAGCAATACTATCAATGGGATGGCACAAATTATCAATGCTTGCCTGTAGTAGCAAGTAATGATGAAAAAGCTCTAATTATGCCTGATGCTGATGATTCTAACTATATTATGTTTACATCTGGTTCAACAGGTGAACCCAAAGCCATACTTGGTAGTCATGGCAGTTTGCGCCACTTTATCAACTGGGAAAAACTAGAATTTGGGATTAATCAAAATTGGCGTTGTCTGCAAATTGCAAAAATTAACTTTGATGCTTATCTTAGAGAAACTCTCGTCACTTTATGTTCTGGAGGAACTCTTTATATTCCTGATAGCACAGATCGCGAAGATTCGGAGCGTTTATTACTGAAGTTAGGAGAATGGCAAATTAACTTACTGCACACTGTACCTTCAGTAATGCGCCTATTTTTGAATGTTGGTCGCAATTTAGTCAATGCTGATCAATTGCTCAAACATTTACGAGTTTTGATATTAGGAGGAGAACCTTTATTTGTTAAGGAACTGTGTGAATGGCATCAAATTTTTGGTTCTAAGACAGAATTTGTGAACATTTATGGGGCGAGTGAAACCACTTTTGTCAAACATTTTCATCGGATTCCTGACCCGAATAAAATTACTTATGCACGAGTTCCTGGAGGTAAAACATTACCAGAAGCGGTGTTTGCAGTCATTGATGGGACTCGTCCCTGTGCGATCGCAGAAGTAGGAGAAATTTTTGTCAAGTCACCTTATTTAACAAAAGGTTATTACCAAGATGAAAGTTTAACCAATTCCGTTTTTGTACCCAATCCTTTGAATAACGGCGCTGATTTAGTTTACCGCACAGGAGATTTAGGACGACTGCTACCGGATTTAACGGTGGAGGTCATAGGACGCAGTGATAACCAAGTGAAGTTAAATGGAGTACGGATTGAGTTAGCAGAAATTGAAGATGCACTGGCTGCTATGGAGGGTGTAAAAAAAGCACTGGTAATTGCAGAAAAACAAGATGAATCAGTGACAGTCATTGCATATTATCAGGGTGATAAAAATATAAATAATCAATATATCAGCAGCCAATTAAAACAAGTATTACCAATTTATATGCAGCCAACTTTTTTGATGCACTTGGTAGATTTTCCGTTATTACCGAATGGGAAAATCAATCGTCTAGCACTACCAAAACCAGAAATCAATATTACCCAAACAAGTAATAAGATTACTAAGTTTAATCAACAAGAAGCTTTATTAGCTTCTATTTGGGGAGAATTATTAGAGGTAAAAGTGAGTAACGCAAATCAATCATTTTTTGAATTAGGAGGAAATAGTTTAAAGGCGATGCGCTTAGTATCACACATCCGCAATAACTTTGGAGTTACACTGCGATTGCGGGAAATTTTTACTCATAATACTTTAAAAGCACAAGCTCTTTTGATTCAATCACGACAATAAAAATGATAGTCCAGTCACTACCAAATCGAAAATATTACGAAGTATCCCACGCGCAACGACGGATGTGGATTCTGCACCATATAAGTGAATATTCCAGTGCTTATAATATTAGGCTGGCGATGAGAATCAATGGTAGCCTAGATATTGCCGCATTTGAAGAAGCTTTTCAACAAGTTGTTAATCGCCACGAAATTTTACGTACTTCTTTTACAACTGTCGCAGGTCATATTCAGCAAATTGTGCATGAAAAATTACCTACAGAAGAATTAATACTTTTTAAAGATTTAAGAGAACAAAAAAATGCTGAGAATATAGCTGATAGATTAATTCAAGAGTCAGCAAACTCGCGCTTTGATTTGGAGAAATTACCTTTGATGCGAGTTTTATTAGTACAAATCAAATCAGAGGAATTTTTGTTTGGCTTGACTATACACCATATTGTCGGGGATGCGCGATCGCTCGATATCCTTTTTCAAGAACTCATCACTTTATACTCTGCTTGTACGCAGCAAAAAACTGCCGATTTACCTCCACTACCGTTGCAGTATAAGGATTATGCTGCATGGCAAAATCAGTGGTTAGAAAGTGACGAGATGAAAGAACAACATCATTATTGGTGCGATCGCTTTGCTGAAAAACCACCCATACTCAACTTACCAACCGATTTTCCTAGACCGCAATTTAAATCTTCTCAAGCTGGTGTATATACTTATAATTTCAGTCAGAGTCTGAGCGAAAAATTACACTCTTTTGCTGCTGAGAATCATACAACTCTATTTATTACCCTCTTAACTTTATTTAAAATATTACTCTACCGTTACACTGGACAGCGTGATTTAGTTATTGGTATACCTATTTCTGGACGCAATCATCCAGATTTAGAAAACCAAATTGGATTTTATGTTAACACCCTGGCTTTAAGAACTTTACTCCCAGAAGCAGGAAGTTTTCAACAAGCATTGGAAGAAGTAACAAACACCTGTCTTGATGCTTATGAATATAGTGATTATCCTTTTGATAAATTGGTATCTACCCTGGATTTAGAACGTGATGTTTCCCAAAATCCGTTATTTGATGTCATGTTTTCACTGCTCAGTCAAGAAAGTAAAGCAGTGATGAAAATTCCTGAACTTACACATCAAGAATATCCTCTACAACCACGAACTGCTCAATTTGATTTAAGTTGGAGTTTCTTTGAAGATAGTAATAATTTAAGATTAATCATACAATACGAACCTGAACTTTTTCGAGAAGAGGCGATCGCCAGAATGAGCGGTCATTTTTTGCAAATAATTCAACAAGTAGTCAAAAATCCTCATTGTGAATTATCACAAATTAATCTACTAACTTCTGAGGAACGTAATCAGTTACTAATAGAATGGAATAACACAGAAGTTGCTTATCCTTTAAATAAATGTCTGCATCAGCTATTTGAAGACCAAGTAGAGCGTAGCCCCAATGCAGT
>NZ_JCACKS010000146.1:0-4904 GCF_059505505.1 Pelatocladus sp.
AACTCAAAAATAAAGGCGACGCTGTCATCACAATTTAAATGCATAACAGCTTAATGAGTCTGTCTGATTTGAAGTTGTACGATTTCCCAAAAACAAACTTTGATTGGTTGATTGATTGAGAGCCGTTTGTAAGGGACTAACTATAGCAGTATTTTGGTTATAGTTGACAGAATTAGTTAGTAACATCCTCATATTAGTAGAGATTTGCATTGTATCTGTTTGAATAGACGACGCCATTGGCTGACTATTATTCTGAGAATCTTTGAATTGTAATAAATTTTCTGTTTGTGACACAAATGGATTTTCTAGCTTTAGCGTAGATGCTGAATTTACAAGCTTCAAGCCAGAGTTTGAATTAGCATCTGTGGCTGTTGTTTTTTGTTTGCTTAAGCTTTCTAAAATAGTATTGCTATTGTCTACCTTGGTGTTTTGCTTCACATTAATTGCTGTGGAAGGTAGAGTTCCATGAGCAAATTCATAAAATAGAACTGGTAAGTTATCAATATCAGCAGCAATGGCTTTATCTTCTTCCGAAAGAGAAGAAGATAAAGGCTTTTTTGCTTCAGGTTGCTTAACTTGCTTAAAATTAAACAAATCTGGCTGTTTCCAGTATTCTTTAACTGCCAATCCTACCACGGCTAAAAAAATTGCTGTTCCCCAAAAACTAGGTCGAGCCAAATTCCATAAACTGACTTTAAGATAGCGTAAGTAGGTGGGAGGGTTGCGACGACCTGACATGGTAAATCTGATGAAATTAAGGGAGAAAGATTAGGAATCTCATCCTAGCCCCTCAATAGTTATTTAGTCATTATTGATAAACAACTCTGAGTATAAAATTTACAATTAACTGCATCAAAACGGTTTTTTCCCTTTCTCCCTCCTTCTGTCAGTTTCGATATCATCTCGAAATTAAATCTGCTCTAACTTAGTGCTTGTGGCTGGGCAAAAGTTGGACTCTACTTCAACAGGAGCAAAAAGCATGAAAGCAGAAGACATTATGACCAAAGAAGTTGCTAGCATCCGCAGTTCAGCAACAGTCGCCGAAGCAGTAGGTGTGATGAAGGAAAAACGATTGCGGGCTTTGATTGTGGAACGCAATCATGAGAATGATGCTTACGGTATTGTTACGGAGACAGACATTATCTATAAAGTAACAGCCTATGCCAAAGATCCTAAACAAGTACGTATCTACGAAATTATGAGCAAGCCCTGCATTATCGTTAATCCCGAATTGGCTGTAGAATATGTAGCGCGGTTATTTGCCAACACAGGTATCCGCAGAGCGCCCGTAATTCAAGGTAAGCTGTTAGGAATAATTTCTGTCACCGATATTCTCACCAAAAGTGATTTTGTAGAAAAGCCACAATCAGTTTTACTAGAAGACAAAATTCAACAAGCGATCGCAGATGCTCGCGCAATTTGCTCTCTCTACGGTACATTATCTTCAGAATGTGCCGCAGCCTGGGTGACAGTAGAAGAAATCCAAGCAGAAGCAGCCCATCAAAAAGCTGGACATATAGCATTTACCAAAACATCATTTGAGCAATACTGTGCAGCCAACCCAGATGCACCAGAATGCCGGATTTATTATGAAGATTGACTAGTTAGTCATTAGTCATTAGTTTTTTTCTTTGTCCTCCTTGTCCTCCTTGTCCCCCAATCCCCGAACGCGAGTGCGTCTCCTCTGGAGAATCCCCAATCCCCAATCCCCAATCTCATCGCCGTGCTGTACGTACTAGTAAAAATAAACCTAGTCCTAACCCCAAAAAATTGGGTAGCCAAGCTGCGACAAAGGGAGAAAGAAAACCTGTGTCTCCTAATGTACGGGCGACTTGTAATGTTGTGTAGTAAGTAAAGATAACTGCTAAACTAACCCCAAAACTGGCTGCTCGACCTGTACGTTGGGGTATTGTTCCCACAGTAGCACCGACTAGACCACAGACAACACAGGCAAAGGGAAAGGCAATTTTTTGTTGAATTCGGACTCGCAGTTGACGAACTTTTTGCTCATTACCACTAATTTTTTCTATTTCTAGTTGTTCTACTGATTGAGCAATATTCATCTCTTCAAAGTCACGGCTTCTGTTTGCGACATCTAATGGTGTGCGGGGAAGTTGTAATTGTTGATGTTTAAATCGGGCGATGTTGCGATAAGAGCGATCGGGTGCAACTAAATAGATCGTACCGTTATAAAAATCCCAAACGCTTTGTGAACCATTCCATTCGCCTGATTCTGCTACAACAATTTGATTGAGACCTTCTTGAGAACGATCTATGAGTGTCAAGCCTTTCATGCGCTTGCCATCAAACTTGTCAGCATAAAACAGACGTGTCAGTATTCTTTCTTTAGTGCCATCTGCTTGTTTCACATTTTGATATTCGGGATAGAAAATATTTTCTTGCTTAAATGTTGGCTTATCAGATTTGAGAGCGCGATCTAAAGTAACAGTAGCTTCGTAGTTAGCTGCTGGTGCAATTTGTTCACTGACAACAAATGTAATTCCTGCGACTAAGAAACTCATCACTACGGCAGTTAGCACCATGCGATACACACTTACACCACAACTACGTAGGGCGATTAGTTCACTTTCCCCCGACATCCGACTGTAGGTCATCAAAGTTGCTAGCAGTGTTGACATCGGAAAAACATAAACAATTACACGTGGCAACTTTAACAAAAAAACCTTTAAGCCTATTTCTAGTGGTAATCCTGCTTGAACTACTTTTCGCAGCAATTCATATAAGCTATCCGCCGTGAACACAAGGGAAGCAAAAATCCCAAAACTAAATAAAAATGGTGGTATTAATTCGCTAGCAAGGTAGCGATCCATTATGGAAATGGACAGCAGGGAATTGAGTTTGTGGAAAGATTTAGATTTAGCCATGAGTCAAGAGTCAAGAGTCAAGAGTCAAGAGTCAAGAGTCAAGAGTCAAGAGTCAATTACTTTTGACTCTTGACTCTTGACCATTGACTAAACCTGAAAATTATCACCTAAGTAATATTGGCGCACCAAGGAATTATTGTAGAGTTCGTCGGCGTTGCCAGAAGCAAGAATTTGACCTTCGCGCATGATGTAAGCACGATCTGTAATGGCCAGGGTTTCCCGAACGTTGTGATCTGTAATCAAGATTCCCATATCGCGCTCCCGCAGTTGTGCAATGAGATATTGAATTTCTGAAACTGCTATGGGGTCAACTCCTGCAAAAGGTTCATCTAAAAGTAAAAATTTTGGTCCATCTGTACCAGCTGCTAATGCTCTTGCTAATTCCGTCCGCCGTCGTTCACCTCCAGAAAGTTGAATTCCTTTGCTGTTAACTACTTTTTCCAAACGAAACTCTTGTAATAATGTTTCTAGTCGCCGTTGCCATTGCCAGCGAGGTACATTTGTTTGCTCCAGAACCAACAGTATGTTATCTCGTACTGACAATTGGCGAAAAATACTAGCTTCCTGGGCTAGATAACCAATACCCAATCGCGCCCTTTTGTGCATAGGTAATGCAGTAATGTCCTGATGATCCAACCATACAGTTCCTCGGTCTGGTTTTTCTAAACCTGTGGCCATGTAGAATGTCGTAGTTTTACCAGCACCATTTGGCCCTAGTAACCCAACCACTTCGCCTTGGGCAACAGAAACGTTGACGCGATTGACAATAACTCGCTTGCCATAAGATTTGCGAATATTTTCTAGGACAATTTTCACGCTCTGTGTGCTTTGTTGCTTGTTAATAAATTGATGAGTAGTGTTTGTTAAAAACTAACTACATAAATTAACTGTATGGGCGCATGATTTTACGCCCTTACGAACCACTAAATTCTAATTTATTTAGAACGCTGAAGAGGAGGTGTGTTGGGAGCGGGTGTGGTTGCTTGATTTTCTTGAGTATCGTTGACTATGTAGATAGATTCTACTTGACGACCTGTTTTTGGTTGGGCAACAAATCGCCCCTCATCAATCAGGTATGTTACTGTCTCACCCCGAATACTATTGCCACCCTGTTGCAAAATGTAAACATTACCACTTAGAACGATGCGACGTTCTTTGCTGAAATACTGGGCTTGGGCTGCTGTAGCCTGAATTCCTCTGGCTTCATACACCATTTGTACGTTACCGCGAGCAGTTGCTACTTGTGTTTTGGCGTCGTATTCTTGTACATCAGACTGGATAGTCAGGGGACGATTTTCTGCTGGTGTCTGGGCTGTAGCAATTTGTAGTTGACTAGGAAATGCGATCGCACTAAAAAGTGCAGCTGGCAGCATTAAGGCTAATCCAAAGCGACGCATTGGCAATGGAAGTAATTGATACCAAGAGATCATAGCAATTTAGAATGTAAGATTTCAGCTTGTATTCCAATTATCTCTACTACTAGAGTATGTCAGGATCATTACTAGCTGTAATATATTGACGTTCGCCACAAACTCAAGGTTTCGCCACTTTAGCCGACTACTAATCTTCAGTCCCTAGTACTATCTTCGGTAAAGGTAATGCTTGCTCATCGCCCAATATCATTGTGGCTAGTTTCTCTGGTTCTGTATGTTGTAATGTTCTCAATAACGCAGCGCTATGTTCTAATAACTCATCTACATCTATGCCACCGTAAACTGATGAATAACGTCGCAAGCGGTTGCTACCTTCTCCTAACAAAATCGCCGCACCCCGCCAATTACTGTTACCCAGATGGTATAACGCTACTGCTATTTGTAAAATTCCCTGATAAAAAGTTTTTTCTGGCTCTGTTGCTTCCATCCACAAAGCCTCTAAAGTATCATGACAAGCATAGAATTCCCCAGCATTAAATTGTTCTACGCCTTGCCAAAATTGCTGGGGTTGGTCATTAGTCATCGTCTAACTGGATTTTGGATTTTGGATTTTGGATTTTGGATTTTGGATTTTGGATTTTGGATT
>NZ_JCACKS010000147.1:0-4880 GCF_059505505.1 Pelatocladus sp.
TGTTGAGTTCGCGTAGAATTTACGCGAACTCATTCTTTTTTGTCCAAAGTCCAAGGAGAAGAAACACCGAAAAATTCCCAAGTCGCAGAAATTCTTAATCTCTGTCGCGATTTAGGCGAAAAACTCAACTTTCAATTATTTTGGTCAGAATGGCAAGAATATTTACCAGAAATTGCTTACTTAGCACAAAATACCCAAAATAAAGCTAGTACAAATATTTACTCTGCTAACTGGCCTGTACCCAAAATTAAAGACCGTCGTCGTTTAGAAAATCCCCTGCGTCGGCTACTTGCTTTTGGCGATATTGCAGTCCATTTCACTGATCCCGGCGATATCGATACTCAAACCGGAGGCGATAGACTGCGGGAACAATTGCGATTTTTAAATATTAACAAAAGTTTGGTTTATCATCGCTTACGAGATACAATTGGTATTGTCAGTAATGGTATTCATAACGCTACAATTCTTTTTGCTAAACAACTCGATTGGGAACCGATTTTATTTTTTGCTCAAGGTGTAATTTACCTAGCACCACCAAATAGCGAAACTCCCGATATTCAAGAACTCCAAGAATTTATTTGGCAGCAAATCAGTGGAGTTTTAGCAGATAAAATGATGGGTGGTGATATTGGCTTTAAGCGAGATGGTAAAGGCTTAAAAGTTGCACCTCAAACCATAGAATTATTTTCACCAGAAGAACTAATTCCCAAATTACCAAGGGTAATTGAGGTGAAAGTAGCAAATATTAAAGACCCTGCTACACCCAAACGTTTAGAAAAATTAGATTTAACTGCAACTGAGCGAGAATTGCTCAATCAAGGTGCAGATATCCGCGCTGATAGAATCGCTGAATTTATTTTTCTGACGCAGAAAGAGTTTTTTGGTGATTCACCAGAATATATCACTTGGATGCTCAACAAATTAGGATTACAAAACAAAATTTCACCCGAACAAACTCAAGTTCAATCGGGAGGTGTAAATTATGGCTGGTATCATGCAGCTGCTTATTATGTTGCTACTCATGCAACTTTAAAACCAGAAGATATCTCAGAACGAATGGAAATTTGGGCAGAAGATTTAGCAAATTGGGCAAGTGAGAACAACTTACTTCCCTCACATTCTAGCCCCATCCGTGAAATTTTCTCTCAATACTTAACGCAATATTTAGAAGTTAAAGGCTGGTCAAGCAATTATCCCTCATTCAGCGCTGAATTTACAGCTTATGCTGATGCGAAAACTAAAGCCGCTAAACAACCTATTTGTTCCTTAAGTTCTGGTGAATTTGCATCAGAAGACCAAATGGATTCTGTAGTTTTATTTAAACCACAGCAATATAGTAATAAAAATTCTTTGGGTGGAAGACAAATTAAACGCGGAATTTCTAAAATCTATGCCTTAGAAATGTTAATGCGTCAAGCTTTCTGGTCTGTCCCGGCTGGCAAGTTAGAAGAACAACAACCAGTATTTTTATATATCTTCCCTGCTTATGTTTATTCTCCCCAAACAGCAGCAGCTATCAAATTGTTAGTTAACAATATGAAGCAGATTAATCTCTGGGATGTTCGCAAGCAATGGTTAGAACAGCAGATGAATATCAATGCTTTGCAATCAGTCGCTTGGTTAACAGAATCAGCTACATCCGGACGCTTTCACAATGATAAATACAATAAAGAAGATTTGCCTTTTATGGCGATGAATTACACAACTACCAAAGGTAAAACTCTTACCGATGCATGGGTACAGCCTGCTTTCTTGGCTTTATCGCTACCAATTGTACTCGGAGTAAAAGTCATAGCTACTAGTAGTTCAGTTCCCCTTTATAACAGCGATCGCGATTTTAGAGAATCTGTAATTCTCGATGCACCTGCATCATTTTGGAATTTGCTGGGATTGTCTAATTCTCTACGAATTCAAGATTTTCAAAATGCTATGCAGCGGCTTTTATTTGCCTATAGTCTTCATTTAGATACTCGTAGTTCTCCTCCCGATGCTAAATGGCGAGATTTGATTAAAACAGTACGCGAGGTGACAACAAATGTACTCAATATTTTTGCTTTAGCTACAGAGGGATTGCGACGTGATAAACGAGATATACCTAGCCAAGACGAAGTTAAACGTTATTGGCAATATGCAAAAGCCTGGGTAAAACAAGATAATTCAGCCACAAATCAAGGAGCATATATTATGAAAATTACGGAAAAACTTGTGCAGCAATACCGAGTATTTTATCAAGCAAATCTCAGTGAATCGAGCCACACAATTTTACTGCCACTATCAAAAGCATTGGAAATGATTTTATCAGTTCCTCAACAAATTGATGTTGACGATTTAATATTGCAAGCTTCTGGACAAATTCAAGATGCTTTAGAACGTCAAGAAGTCTATAAACGCCCTTTAATGATGGATAAATCAGTTGATAAAGCCACAAGACTAGAACGCGAATTAACAGCGATTCATACATTTATGACAACCTGTGTACGGGAATTATTTCTCGAACTTTATAAAGGCGATCGCGCTTTATTACAAGAAAACCGCAACCGCATTAAATCTGGGGCAGAATTTGCCTACCGTTGGTTAGCTTTGCAAGAGAAATTTGCAAAATCATCCTAATTGTTTCATTTTTAGAGCTACTTTCAATCAAAATTATCAGGAGTAAAATTATGAGCGTTTTAGCAACTTTAAAACCCGAATTCCAATCTGCATTTCCCCGTTTAGCATCTGGTAAGTACGTCCATTTCATCCTATTGCGCCACAGTCAATCATTCCCCGTTTTCCAAACAGATGGAATTCTCAACACTGCACGCACGCAAGCTGGTTCAGGAACTACAGATGAAAGCAAAAAACAAATCAGCCGTTTGGTAATGTTCAAACGTAAACAAACCACCCCCGAACGACTTGCTGGACGGGAATTACTTCGCAGTTTGAATCTGACTAGCGCCGATGAAACCAACAAAGATAAATACTGTGAATATAACGGCGAAAAATCCTGTAAGAAATGTCCTGATTGTATTATTTATGGATTTGCGATCGGCGATAGTGGTTCTGAAAGATCCAAAGTGTACTCTGACTCAGCTTTTTCTCTAAGCGCTTACGAGGAATCACACCGTAGTTTTACCTTTAACGCTCCTTTTGAAGGCGGAACAATGAGTGAAGCAGGAGAAATGCGTAGCAGTATCAATGAATTAGACCATGTGATTCCAGAGGTGACATTCCCCACAGTTGAAACTCTGCGTGACCCTACCTACGAAGGTTTTATCTATGTTCTGGGTAACTTACTACGTACTAAACGTTATGGCGCACAAGAATCGCGCACGGGGACAATGAAAAACTATATCGCAGGGATTGTATTTTGCGATGGTGAAATCTTTAGTAACTTGCATTATACCCAAGCACTTTATGATGTTTTGAAGGGTGATGCTCCGATTGCTGATATTTTGCAGAAGGTAGAAGAAGTGGCAAATAATTTACTGAATGATGAACCTGTACGTACAACAAAGCGGCTGTTTGGTTCGCAATTGGAAGAACTGCTAGATGAAGTCAGTGCATTATATCAAGATGAAACTCGTTTAACAGAAACAATAAATGCACTCTACGGACAAACTAAAGCCTATGCAGAGTCATTTGGAGCATTGAAGAAGAAAGGTAAATAAGCACTAACCATTATTTCTTGGTGTTAAGGTGAACGCTCCACCTTAACCTAAATCTCAATGCAATTAAAGGATTTTGCTATGGCACTCTATCATTGCACATTGACGCTACACGATAATGTTTTTTTTGCCACGCGGGAGATGAGTATTCTCTATGAAACAGAAAAATATTTACATAACTGGGGACTAAGCTTTGCGCTGTTTGCAATTAATTACATTCCCCAACCATATCGGCTACAAGGAGAATTGGCGCAGAAACCAACATATTTAGATGCTAGTGCTGAACAAAATCTCTTGCATCTCAACCAAGCAGGAATTTATGTATTTCCTGCTCAACCTATCAATTGGTCATATCAAATCAATACCTTTAAAGCTGCTCAAGTTAGCTATTATGGTAAATCAAAACAGTTTGGCGATAAGGGTGCAGATAAAAATTATCCAATTAATTACGGACGAGCTAAAGAAATAGCTGTTGGAAGTGTATATCGTACCTATATTATTGCTCCAGAAACTATTAAAATACCCCGATGGATACGTTTAGGTAAATGGGCGGCAAAAGTCAGGATTGAAGCTGTAAAAATACCAGATAAAGTTATACAAATTAAATCTGGTGATTACACCTGTTTACATCCTCTAAATCCGTTGGATTTACCAAGTAATACTCGAATATTACTTTATAACCGAATCGTGATGCCTCCTGCTAGTTTAGTCAGTCAGGCACAGTTAAGGGGTGAATATCTAGCAACAAACAAAAAAGATTGGCAAGATTTCAAATTAACATTAACTGAGCAGCAATCTCAACAATTACCAGAACAAATTTATTTACCTACAGGAGTATTCTATGGAGCAGGAAATGTTGCCGCAACAGCATAAATCTTCAACATTGCATTCAATAGTTGTTGAATTGGCAGCTGCGGATGTAGGAGACATCCCACCTACTTTATCTCGCGCACTGCACGCACTAGTACTTAAATGGTTTGCAGTAGCCAGCCCATCTGTTGCGGAAACTATTCATGCTAGTCAAAATTCACCATTAACAATTTCAGGTTTATTGGGAAAGCGTCGCCCTAATGGAGTACGTGTCGGAGATTATTTTTATTTTCGGATTGGGTTACTAGACGGTAGTTTAATTGAACCTTTAATGCGCGGGTTTGAACACTCAGAAACTCAATCTATAGTCAATACCTTCGCCAAATTTATGAACTGGTAGAACAAGGATCGGCAGGGTGGATG
>NZ_JCACKS010000148.1:0-4676 GCF_059505505.1 Pelatocladus sp.
ACCATAATTCTTCTCTCAATGGAATGATCCTTACAGTCCTACCTGGGGAGTTACAGATTTTCTTAAATAAACTGTACAGACGGATGCATTCGCAATGTAAGCCGATGCATTCGCAATGTAGGTCAATACATTCGCAATGTAGGTCAATACATTCACAATGTAAGCCGATGCATTCGCAATGTAGGTCAATACATTCACAATGTAAGCCGATGCATTCACAATGTAAGCCAATGCATTCACAATGTAAGCCGATGCATTCGCAATGTAGGTCAATACATTCACAATGTAGGTCGATGCATTCACAATGCAGGTCAATACATTCACAATGTAAGCCAATGCATTCACAATGTAAGCCAATGCATTCACAATGTAGGTCAATACATTCACAATGTAGGTCAATACAGCATATTTCAACAAGCGTGGAGTTCTTTGCTATGCATCTTCATATGGAAGTGCTATAAGTATTTTTAATATTTATGTGTAGTATTAATTCCACCTAAGAAACTACACTTTCTTCACAAGTTCCTCAAATTATTTCTGTAAATTTAAAATTAAAACCTATCTATTTCCAATCTCTGGTCATCGCTATATGGGAGCATCCCAAATGTTCAAAACCGCCTGCGATTGAAATCGCTGCTTAAGCAGACTGCTTGATTTGTTTGAATCGTATGAATACGACTTGTGCTATTAGCTAAGGATTTTAAACCAAGCGCGGAATATTGAAAAAATTGAGATGCTCCCAGCTATATCGGCAATAAATTTAATAAACAGGATAATTCAAGCTGAGGGTTAAGAAATCATGTCTAAAACTATTTTTAATTTAACATTGCCAGTTGTAGTTAGCTGTATAGAGGATGTTTTAGAAACGTATCCTCATCATCCTTATCAGCAAGCTTTCTCGATTCCCGATCTCCGCCAAGAACTAATTGCTCATGTCCTTAGTCAAGTATCAAATTGCTATGTGGTTGGGGAAGAAGGTCAACAATCGTATGGAAACTTCCAATCTTTGATTTGTGCGATCAAAGACAAGTATTGCATAGAAGATTTAATCCGCCAGGGGATTGATAATATTATGTACAAACGGGAAAAACAGTTAAGTCTGCAAATTCCTGGAGAAGTTGACCCTGGTTTAGCTCCTTCTCATTGGTTTGGCTAGGCTGAAACCCATAGATTCAGAGGAATTTTTCTCCAAAAATTGGCATTGCTGATTTAATGTATGAAAATGATTTTGCGTAATGTCAAAATCTTTGTAGAGACACGATATATCGTGTCTCTACATTCGGATTCATACCGCATTCAGCAACGCCCAAAAATTTTACCCACTTTGGCAAATCTAGTAGTAAACTACTAACCATTTACGACCAAAATTTTGGAAACCGAAATACCTCTGACTATGGCTTGTTTTGCCACCTTAAATCAACTAATTGATGTTCTTGGTGCTAAAGGAACTAATTTATCAGATGCAGCTTTAGCAAAATTCAGTCACGGAATACAAACAGATAGTCGTATCCTCAAACCGGGTGAAGTTTTTTTGGCTTTACGCGGTGAAAAGTTTGATGGACACGAGTTTATACCAATGGCGATCGCCAAAGGCGCACTAGCAGCAATTGTTGATTTTGAATACACAAACTCAGAATTTCCACTATTACAGGTAAAAGATACTCTCCAGGCTTATCAAAAAATTGGCAGATGGTGGCGCGATCGCTTTGATATTCCGGTAATTGGGGTGACAGGTTCTGTAGGTAAAACTACTACTAAAGAATTAATCGCCGCCGTTTTGGCTACTCAAGGAAAGGTTCACAAAACTCATGCTAATTTCAACAACGAAATTGGTGTACCGAAAACTCTGTTGGAGTTAACTACAGAACATGATTTCGCTGTTGTAGAAATGGCGATGCGGGGTAAAGGACAAATTGCCGAACTAACGCAAATCGCACGTCCCACAATTGGCGTGATTACCAATGTCGGCACAGCACATATAGAATTACTCGGTTCGGAAGCAGCGATCGCAGCAGCGAAGTGTGAGTTATTGGCAGAAATGCCCAAGGATAGTGTGGCAATTCTCAACTATGATAATCCCTTGTTAATTGAAACAGCAGCAAAAGTTTGGCAAGGCAAGATCATCACTTTTGGCTTTAATGGTGGAGACATTCAAGGTGAGTTGATTGATAACGACACCTTGGCAGTCGCAAATATGCTATTACCTCTACCAATGCCCGGTCGTCACATCGCCGCTAACTACATCGCAGCTTTGGCAGTGGCGCAAGTATTGGATATTGATTGGTCATGCCTGCAATCTGGTGTGACAGTAGATATGCCAAACGGGCGATCGCAACGGTTTGCATTACCCAATGATGTGGTAATCTTAGACGAGACATACAATGCTGCACCAGAAGCTATGGTAGCAGCATTAAACTTATTAGCACAAACCCCAGGCAAACGACACATTGCTGTACTGGGTGCAATGAAAGAATTGGGAGAGCGATCGCGCCAATTACATCAACGAGTAGGCGAAACTGTACAGAAATTGAATTTAGATGCTTTGTTGGTTTTGGTAGATGGACAAGACGCCGAAACAATAGTTCAGAGTGCCAAGGGTGTCCCTTATGAGTGTTTTACAACTCATGCAGATTTGGCAGCGAGATTGAAGACGTTAATGAAGGAAGGCGATCGTATTCTTTTTAAAGCAGCGCATTCTGTTGGATTGGATCAGGTTGTTAGCCAATTGCGTGCGGAATTTTCCAATTCTTATAGCGTTTCACAAAAATCTTGATACATTTTGGATTTCTCTTGGTGTCTACTTGCCAAAAGTCGCTAGAGCGTCTATGTGTTTTTGTGGTAGAAAAATAACTTTTGAACCACCAAGACACGAAGACACGAAGGTGAAAAGCTTATATAGCAATCCGATTTGATTTCTGAATTACTCGTAGAGGCAGGCAACAGGCAATAGGCAATAGGCAATAGGGAAAGCTGATAGTCATGCTTAAGGTCAAAATGTACGGAATTTTTTCAAAAATCAAATAGGAGTCCTATAATTTGGCAAAAGTTGTTGGGATTTTTTGAAACTTTGTGCAGAATTTAACCACCGAAGATAGTTAAGAGTTATGAATAGTTAGTCACCTTTTTAACTCTTAACTATTAATTCCTAATTTTATGAGCAGCATCTATCCACCTTTAGAAACCCAACGTTTAATCCTTCGAGACTTTGTAGAATCAGATTGGCAAGCAGTACATGTATATGCTTGTGATCTAGAAGTTGTTCGCTATTTGCCTTTCGGCCCTAATAGCGAAGAAGATACTAAAAACTATTTGCATACAGAAATTAAAAGCCGACGGAAGAAAATACGTGATCATTTTGCATTTGCGATCGCATTAAAAGCAAATAAACAAGTAATAGGTTCGTGTCGCATTTCTATTACTGATCGCAATAAGCAAGAAGGTTCGATTGGATACTGCTTGGCTAAGGAATTTTGGGGACAAGGATATGCAACAGAAGTGGCACGGAAGTTATTAGAGTTTGGTTTTAAGCAATTAAGTTTACACCGGGTTTTTGCTTTGTGTCATCCCAAAAATAAAGCTTCGATGCGAGTGTTGATTAAAATTGGGATGCGACAGGAGGGTTATCTGCGAGAGTACGAATGGAGTAGAGGAGAATGGCAAGACAGGTTAATGTTTGCCATGTTGGATCGGGAGATGATGCAGATGCAATTGCTTAGTATTGAGGCTGATTAAGGGGTGGGGTGCAATAAAAAATAGACAAAACTGCCCAGCCTTACTCAAATATACCCAATAGTATTACTTATTTTGGCTTGCGGTGCGGGGGGTTTTTATACAAATCAACCTAATTTCAATGCCATCAAACCCCCCGCACCGCAAAGGCTGGGCAGTTTTGTCCAGGTTTTCGCAAGGGGTGCAATGACCATTTGGGATGCTCCCGTTCCGGTGAAGCATTGTTGTTATGTCATGTCGTATTACAATTTATTCTGGTTTTATCCAGCCTTTAACGATAGCTTTGCCAACATTAACATAAGGATTATCTAAAAATTCTTCGATAGCAACTTCGCTACCAGCCTGTAATGCACCAACAACACGACGCTTAAAGCTAGGAGTCGTTTCGTCATTAACATAAGTAATCTTTTCAGACTCAGTAGCAATAGGATTGGTTTTCTCCAACTGCTTGAGAAGTTGTTGAATTTCTGCTGCGGCTTTAGCTAGAGTCTGTTTTTGCTCAGACTGAAAGAAAGTATTGTTATCCGAACGAGCATTGTTTCCCACAGCCCCAGCTTGCCCAACGTTATAGTATGTATCGCCACTCATTTTATTCTCCACAATTACTTCAGGAACAGGTTTTCCTTTTACAAAGCGATTGATAAAATCTCCAACTTGAAATAACAAGTTATCTTGTGAATATTCAAAAGACTGAATATTCAAATCTTCAATACGATATTTTCTTTCTATTATGAAGTTATCAGGAATTTTTGTGATTCCTAAATCTGAAGCTTTAATATTAGCTATCCAAAATTCGCTAATATAGGAATCATCGTATAAAGCTACGTATAGCTCCTGACCCTTAGAGAAGAACTTTATTTGGTGAACCCAAGCCATTTCCTTTTTCCTTAATTTTGGACTTTGGACAAGAAGGATGGTTCGCGTAAATTATTTGCGAACCAAAAACT
>NZ_JCACKS010000149.1:0-4602 GCF_059505505.1 Pelatocladus sp.
ATCCACCCTGCCGATCCTTGTTCTACCAGTTCATAAATTTGGCGAAGGTATTGATACCTAAGATATTATTAATAACATAGCGACCATTTTTTAATTGATGATTTGGTTGCCAGTAAGTGATTATGTCTTCTTTTGTTTGAACTTCCGGCTGCATTTTTACCCCAGGAGTGCTGTTTGTAGAATCAATTGAATTATCATTCTGATTATGACTTTCTTGGTCTTGTTGCATAATAATTAACCTTCTTTTTTGAAGATATTGAGTGAACAATACTTCAAGCCCCAGCTTTTATTTACTTGTGATTACCCACATTTCAAAATAGCGATCGCCCTCAAAACCAGATTCCAAAATCCTGGTTTTTTCATCGTAATTGTCAGTATTCTTCAATATAACGCTTCTCAATGACATTCAATCCACTTGTCAACCGTAAATTTATGTAAGGTAAAAAAATTACTTACACCGTTATATGAGATTGCGCTCTTTTCGACTCAGAACAATCTCCTCTGTTTTCCCACCATCCACTAAAAAAAGTTTCTGTTGATTTAAACTGTACTCCAAGTGGGCAGGTGGTTGAAACTGTAAATATCTACCAGTTTGATCACTGTCTCGGAATGTCAGCAACCAAAATACAGGTTCGTCTCCGTCTACAAATTTGCCCAGAATAAGTATGACATCTCCGTTGTTTAGCTGTAATCTACTATGCTGGCGCACGTCTATCTTGGTATCAGTATTGTACCGTTGCACAAAGGTTCCATTTGCACTCGACTCATCCTCTACCCACCAAACATTTGCTTCACGCTTTAGCACACAATGTTGGCGCGAGATAGTCTTTTCGGGATTAGGTAAGACAATATCATTACCGTTAGTTCTACCGACGGTCAGCCTTTCCTGTTCTAGCTTGATCGTGTACTGTTTGCCATTTGGCTCTTGAACATCAAGAAAGTGACATTCTGAAAATAACATTGCTCAAATACCTCCTCTTACCATCTGACTTGTAAAAATTTAGTGAGGTTGCTGTCACAGAATATTATTTTGGTATGGCGTGGTAGAAGGCAACTGACAAGCTATGTCAAATTACTCTCATGTCAATCCAAGATAGCTTGAATTTTTATTGAAAATTGATTCTCTGCTTTACCTCTTCCTTTTTACCCGAACGGGTTAAATTAAGCTTAGTTTTGTATGAAGTCTATTGTTTAGATGCCAGTGTTGATCAATGATCAATTAAGATGTCCTAATGGAAGAGCGATATAGCGTGCAAACATCCGCCAATCCCTGGATTTATTCGGCTCCCTTTTTTCAAGGTTTGCCAGAAACTGTTGTCGAAGTAGCTCTAACTCATCTTGTTACCCGTACTCACCCAGCTAATCAGGTGATTTTGCTAGAAAATGACTGGGGAGGTTCTGTTTATTTTATTATTGAGGGATGGGTAAAAATTCGCACTTACAATCTCGAAGGAAAAGAAGTAACACTGAATATCCTCGGCAAGGGAGAGTTATTTGGTGAAATGGCTGCACTTGATGAAGTCCCTCGTTCTACAGATGTAATTACTTTAACTGGAACTTTGATTGGCAGTATGCCTGCCCAAGATTTTGTGAAGTTACTTCAGACAGAACCCTTGGCTGGAGTAAGGTTGTCCCAATTAATGGCACGACGCCTACGACAAGTAAATCGGCGGTTGCGATTGCGGGAATCTGACAGTCAGTCCCGTGTTGCAGACACATTATTGTTTTTGGCAGAGGGACAAGGAAAAAAAGGGCAAACAGGAACTGAAATTCCGATTTTACCTCATCGCGAATTGAGTAGTTTAAGCGGACTGGCGCGGGAAACTGTAACCAGAGTATTGACGAAGTTAGAAAAAAAAGGCTTGATCAAACGAGAGCAGGAAGTGATTTGTATTCCTAATCTGTCAGAACTAGAGAAAATGATAGTCTGACACTGTATTGCTGTAGAACGGCAAGGATTTAAACCCATTTCTTCGATAAAGTTCGTGGTTCATGGCTAATGATGAATCGCAATGAACAATTAGTGATTAGCAACAATCTATATAATCAATGACCAATGACTAATGACCAATGACTAGAAAACCCCTAGATCAACAAGATAATTTAAGACAACCGCAATTAAAGCTAGATGCGCCTTTACGGATGATGGAAACGGCGTTTTTAGCCAGTACTGCTAGCTTAATTTGGTTTATTAATTTCTATTTTCCATTAGGCCCATTATTGAAAATATTTTTCCCAGTACCGATCGCTCTAGTTTATCTACGTTGGGGCAAAAGAGCTTCATGGATGGCAGCTTTAACTTCTGGGTTACTGCTGTCAGTATTAATGGGCCCAGTCCGCAGCATGTTATTTGTTATACCCTTTGCGTTTATGGGGGTACTTTTAGGGGCTGCTTGGTATCGTCGTGTTCCTTGGATTATTTCTATCAGCTTGGGTGCTGTATTGGGTACTATTGGGGTATTTTTCCGGTTGTGGTTGCTGTCTGTGTTATCAGGGGAAGACCTTTGGATTTATGTAATTAATCAAGTCACAGAGGTTGTAGAGTGGATCTTCCTGAAGCTAGCAATATTATCATCTCCCAGTACATCTTTGATCAATTTGGGAGCGATCGCTTTAATTATCTTAAACAATTTTATTTACCTGTTTCTCGTCCACATCGCAGCTTGGCTATTACTAGATCGCCTGGGAAACTCCATTCCCCGTCCCCCCCATTGGGTACAAGTTTTGATGGATTATGAATAATAGTCATAGCAGGGAACAGGGAACAGTTAACTGATTCATGCCCCAATGCCTAATAAGTTTGTTCGTATTTATACAGAAAATGAACAGGGTAAGGAATGGATTGACCGATATAGCGGTTGTTCGCCCTTGTTTGCCTGTGTATTAGGTTTTACTGAAACTGGTTTAATTCCGGGTATTTCCGCAGCTGGTCTGACAAGTGAGGATCGTAAATATACAGCCATTGCTGATGCTGAATTTCTTTACTATGGTGTAGAACACAGACCTCAGTATCCTCTACCACCTTTAACTGCTGGAGCGTCACCTGTGTTCATTTCTCGGACTGTGGTAGAGGCGTTACATATTCCAGTTTATTTATTTAATGCTGGTTTACCCTACCCTCCAAATGTCCCAGCGATTGATTTAGGGGGTAGCACTGCTAGATGTTTAAGTCATGGTAATGCTTTGGAATTGGCAACAGTACAACATTTATTAGAGGTGGGACTGTTTTGGGGCGATCGCCTAGCTGCCAAACTTAAAGGAAGCTATGTAGTTTTGGGTGAATGTGTAGTAGGTGGAACCACAACGGCTTTGGCTATTTTACTCGGTTTAGGTATAGACGCAGCCGGAAAAGTCAACAGTAGCCACCCTAGTTGTAACCATACGCAAAAATTGGCAGTGGTGCAGGCTGGACTTGAGAAGATTACAGGGGGAAACCACACTCCCCCATCTGTGTTAATAGATCCTCTTCAATTAGTCGCAGCAGTGGGCGACCCCATGCAGGTAAGTATGGCAGGAATGGCGATCGCTCTAAGTCGTAGTTGTGGCGTTTTACTGGCTGGGGGAACACAAATGCTGGCGGTATACGCGCTGATGAGAGCGATCGCAACAACTTATTCTTTACCCTGGCGATCGCCACAAGTAGTTGTTGGTACAACTCGCTGGGTAGCTGAAGATCCCACAGGAAGTACTGTTGAATTAGCCCAATTGATTAACCTCAGTGGCTCTCCTGTGTCTTTACTTGCGACTCAATTAATTTTTACTCATTCTCGCTATCCTCAACTCCAAGCCTATGAGCAGGGTTTTGTTAAAGAAGGTATGGGGGCTGGTGGTGCAGCGATTATGGCTCATTTATACCAAAACTGGCAGCAAAATCAGCTTTTGGCAGCAATTGAAAGTCAAATTGAGCGAATGCTCTCAATCAATAGTGATTAGTCTTGTCATTTATCGAAAATTAATGACTAATGACTAATGACTAATGACTAATGACTAATGACTAAATTAATGAATTCTTTTTAGTAATAATTGCTCTTCCAAAGCAGCAATTCGATTGTATGCTGCTGTTAATTGTGCTGTCAGTCTTTGAATTTGAATTTCTGGTGCAATATGTCTATCTCCTCCCTGAAGATTTGAGTCTGGATAAACCCCGTCTGCTATGACATCCTTGTGTTCCATCTCTGGATTAAGGTTGATATGTCCTGTTAAAGGAAAACGACTAGCATCACTATTTTCTGAAAAAGCCTGTTTATCGTCATTTTTTGTATCTAAGCTACAAACCGATAAAGCTTGAGATACTTTATTATCAAGCTGCTCTATTACTTGGTATAGGGCATCTAGCTTATAACTTAAAGATAGCACCTGCTTTTGTAATGGCTCCATTTAATATGCTCATACGCTTATTTTTCTCTATGGTATTCAATAAGGTAGCAACGTTAAACATATTTATGATTTTTTTAAGCTTCCATATTATTTTTTTCAATAAAATATTTAACTAATTATTTAGCAATAAATCTCAATATATTTAGAAAATACAACTAAACATGAGTATTGACAATACCTTCGCCAAAATAAAGAGGGCTTTCCGTAGTAGAGTTATTGTTTACC
>NZ_JCACKS010000150.1:0-4589 GCF_059505505.1 Pelatocladus sp.
CATTAGATTCTTCCGAGTCCTTGTGTCAAGCCTGATTGAGATGCTCTTACCCTGTAAAGCGCTCACTACGAACCAATCAAAACAAAGTTGACAGTGTACTACATTCCGCACTTCAAAATGTCATATATTAATACTTCAATAAATACTACAAAAAATTGTTTATTGTATTAAGTATTAAGATTGATATTTTTTAGGTTTTTGGCGATCGCTATTTAACTACCATTAGCCCAAACTTCGTAATACAAGCATATTACAAAACTAAGTGCGGAATGTGGGATTTAAACTAGGATTTTTGAGAGCTACACTCCATGCTGTGTCGAGATTGCTTGCTCGATTTCAATGCTGAACAGCTTAGGATCGTGGGATGTATTCATTGGTTCAACTTGGGTTATTATTACATTTATAGTATGATGGTCATCATACAATATTCTGTAGAACTAACTTATGAATAAACCAATCATTCTTGTAACTGGTGCTACTGGCAAAACAGGAAGCGCTGTGGTTTTCGAGCTTGTTAATCTCGGCTGGCCAGTGCGCGCCATTGTCCGCAGGCTCGATGCGCGCAGCGAAAGATTGAGGAAATATGGGGTGGAGGTGGTAGTTGCAGATTTGTTCGATCCGGAACAGCTCTTTAGAGCTATGCAGGGAACCTCTCGTGCTTATTACTGTCCGCCTTTTAACTCGTATATGATCCAAAGCGCAGCCGCTTTTGCAGTTTCCGCTCAGAAGGCAAGACTTGAAGCCATCGTTGGCCTTAGCCAATGGCTTGCAAGCCCCTCGCATCCTTCATTGTTAACACGGCAACACTGGCTCGTCGATCAGATGTTCTCTATGATCCCAGGTGTCGCCTATACCATCGTCAATCCAGGATTCTTTGCTGATAACTATTTGCGCCTGATCAATTTTGCCGCTCATTTTGGTATGTTTCCTAATCTGACTGGTAACAGCCGCAACGCGCCACCTTCGAATGAGGATATAGCACGCGTCGTTGTTGCTGCGTTGATCGATCCCGCAAAGCATGGCGGTAAAACTTATCGTCCTACCGGACCTGTACTCCTTTCAGTAAACGACATGACCAAAATCTTGAGCCGGGTGCTAAAGCGGAAGGTTGTCCCCATGGACATGCCGATGTCGATGTTTTTAAAGGCTGCGCGAGCCGAGGGCGTGAGTGCTTTCGAGTTGAGTGGCTTCCGCTATTACGTTGAAGATCACAAGCGTGGGGCTTTTGAAATAGGCGCTCCAACCAGTGACGTTTATGACGTCACGGGCCGACAACCGGAGGATTTTGAAACCATCGCCCACCGTTATGCCGCTTTGCCATTTGCCCGTATCAGTTTGCAAAACAAGCTTCGCGCTTTAGTGGATTTCATTCGCATCGGCATCACACCTGCTTACGATCTAGATCGCTACGAGCGGGAACAACGGCATCCATTACTCGCTCATCCAATACTTGCTGCCGACTCCGAAATTTGGGTCAATGAGCATGGTGTAAAGGATGAGGATGGAGCGGGTAGGTTTAGCTTTCAAGCCCAAGCACCTCTATTCTAAGCTCGACTTTATCCAATTAAGCATAGCATTGGACATCCCTTTCCTGATGCCAGCTATTAAGCGAGCAAAAATAGGAGAAATTAATAATTAATTAGTTTTTCAAAGGTAGAAAAAGCTATAAAACTCGTCATACCATATCGAGAAGTAAAGATAAATCAGTGATCTTTGATTTGTCTTTGGGGTAGTTGCGAGTTTTTTTAATGTTTTAGAGCAAAAGTTATTTAAAAAACTAAAGATTACGTTGTTCTACGATAAATAATCTCAATGAATCATACCTAGATTCGATAAATTTTTATTTTTATTTGTAGAATCTGTCAGAGGATTGATTTGTTTTTCTATTGTCAATATAGCTTTTTTGGCATTGCTGATTTAATGTATGAAAATGATTTTGCATAATGCCAAAATCTTTGTAGAGACACGATATATTGTGTCTCTACATTCGGATTCATACCGCATTCAGCAACGCCGCTTTTTTAGTCAGCTTAATTTTATTTTCATAAGGTTGAATTACTAATTTCACAACCAGATGTTAACCTTAAATATATTGACTCATTAGGATTGTTATACTATCGTTGTAGTAGTGATGAGTAAATAGGCATCCAAAGTTCAGTTCTAAAACAAAACATGATAGTTAAGCTTGAGTATCTATCAACAGGATTAAGCTATTTACTTAACTAAATGCTAAGAAAATTGAGATTGACATCACTACTATGATTGTGCTGCAAAATTTATTGAATAACAAATCAATTACAAATTATTGATTTGATTTAAAAGTACTTAAAATCACAGTAAACCACTTTTCAAACATCATCTTAGACTTAGTTAAGCAAGCAATCATAAAATTTGAGAAACGAATTCTGTCTGTGATCGCACATAACTTTTTTCGACAGATTGAACCTGTCCTTTGTAAATCATATTCATTGCCTCCATACCTCTCAATGTTTGTCAAACAGTATTAAAGGAGGTCATTCGTGAGAGGTTAAGGTCGGATAGCATTTGTCAATAAGCAATAATGCTTGAAAAATGGCTAAAATCGGGGTTGAAAACATAAATCTTGAGCAGGCGATGCCAAAGGCAAGCCGCTCTACGTCTGCGCGTAATCTTGATACGCATCATTCATTTTTAACCCATATGTGAAGTACAAAAGTTAACTTGATACTTTAACTTCTTCCACATTTTCAGCATAATTTTTAATTGCCTTCTGCCCTCTGCCTTGTTATGAAGACAATTTTCAACACCGACCTACTTAGTAGTTCTCAAATTTTTTGCAACACTACCAGAATAATAATTCTCTGCAAAAGCTGAGTAAGCATCCTTGCAAAAGCTGAGTAAACATCCTTAAACACAAATCATGTTAGCTAATTTTAATCGTCTGAGCAAAGCAGTGTCTATTGCGGCATTGACCACTGGTGTGACATTGAGTGTTGGTGTGGCATTTGCTGCACCGTCTGCTCGAAAAGATTCCGCTCAAGATAATCCTGCGATTGTTGGTGCTGGTGGAGGCTCCGTTATCACCATTTTTGATGACAACAATCCCCTGAGCGATCCAAATGTTGGTTATGACAGTGAACTTTGGAACTTTACAAACCGTTTAGGCATTCCTTACAGATATATAATCACTGGTAGTGGTTATGGTCGTGGAGCGTTCCGCAATGGAGATATCGTCTTAGGTCAACGTGTTGACTTTGCAGTTACCGACGGTATAGGCACAACCTTTGGTGCTAATACAACTGTCCGCAACAACACCATTATCGATACAGTTACCAACGAGCCAGTTATCGACCCAATCACTGGTCTACACTATGTTGTTGTCAACGGAGTCAACATTAACATTGAGTTAGCTACCAATGCCCAGTTTCCTGACGGTCGTTATTACGAGCCTAGTATGAGTCCAGAAGTAGCTTGCCGTATGTTGAGAGGAAACCCAGCTCTAGGCGATCCAGTCAACTGGAAACAAGTGCAAAATGCTAAGGGTGAGTTCGGTCCAGACGTGCCTATTATACGCGTTATTTCAGGTGATGTTAGCGGAGAGGCTGCTACCCTCTCTAATGGTAATGATCCCTCACAAAATAACGTCCCCGCTACTGTATTTACGGATAGCACAACTAATGTACGTGGAAGATACGGAATGGCTCAAGGATGTAACAACGGTGTTGAACTCTATCCAGGTGGTCCTAAACGACCTCCTCTTGACACTTTCGTCAGTAACCCCCTTCCTGATCTCAGCGCCGTTGACTCTACACAAACAGCATTTAATAACGGAGCAATAATCCCTAACCCAAGAATAACTGATATCGCCATTAACGCTGCTGCTACGATGAGCGATCCAACTAAAACAGATCCTTTCAATGCGGCTGTTGAAACTGGTGATGACAACAACTCCAATTCTTATAATTTTGCTGTTATCAAAGCCATAAGGGATAACAATGGAGCTCTTGGCCCTGTGGAACGTACCTTGCTTAAAAGAGCAATAGCAGACAACGATTCATTTCCACTAGCACAGCAACTTTCGGAGGCTATACTGGTGATTCCATCAGATAGTCCGACCGCTGCTCAGACCGGTACCGTCATTGCTGCAGGTCCAAACTATGTAATCTTTAGAGAGGACTACCTCATTGGTGGTCCTGGGAGTCCTTCCGATAAGAAAAAGATAATTGCTGCTCGAAAGGTATGCTACGGTTACCTCTTCTCTGGCTTCCTGGGTAATCAAGCTGCTCAACTTTACCCTAAACAAGCAAACTTTAACATCAACAACGCTGGTGGACAATTTCCTTACAACCAAGTTGGCAGTACTCAACAAGGTGCTGACACCGATAACTTTAGTCCTTGCAGTAGAATCGGTGGACGCCCTCATAAAATGAGGTAGTAAATAGATTACTAACAACAGATAAGTAGAAAGGCGCAAAAAACCGTAGAGGCGGAGCGGCTTCTGGGAGAGTAGTATGTAACGAAAAGTAAAGTTGCCTAAAAACCTCTTTCCTTTTGTCTATTACGATCCAGATCCCGATGCGCCAGACAAGACATATGGCAGCCGTATGGCT
>NZ_JCACKS010000151.1:0-4479 GCF_059505505.1 Pelatocladus sp.
GCTAGCGGGGCATTATACCTTATTTGTTTTCCTTTTTTTGTTTAAGTCCCGTTAGGAATTGTTTTCGACTCCTCTACTTGTTTCAAACTCCCCGATGGTGCAGATCGTTCTCCAGATGCTGCTTGGATAAAATTAGAGCATTGGAATACTCTTACTCCTGAGCAAAAAGAAAAATTTCCGCCTATCTGTCCTGATTTTGTCATTGAATTACTTTCACCCAGTGATAGTTTGAAAGTGGCTCAAGAAAAGATGAGAGAATACCGAGATAATGGTGCTAAATTGGGTTTCTTGATTAATCGTAAATCTCGGCAAGTGGAGATTTATCGAATTGGGAAAGAAGTTGAAGTTTTAGAATCTCCTGTTAGTTTGTCAGGAGAAGATGTTTTGCCAGGGTTTGTGTTGAATCTTGAAACTATTTGGTAATGCGTTTGATGTCAGAAGAAGACGTTTTGCTAGGTTTTATGTTAAATATTGATATGATTTGGTAGATAGTGACGTTTGTCAAGCACATGGAAACAGATACTTATGCTCAACAATTAGAGTTATTTCAATTATTTCAACCGACAAATGTCATCAGTTGCCAAACTAAATTTACATTTGTAGACTTATTTGCCGGCATAGGCGGATTTAGAATTCCTCTGGAAGAGTTAGGAGGAATATGTTTAGGCTATTCAGAAATTGATAAAGAAGCTATTAAAGTTTATCAAAAAAACTTCATTCGTGATGTTAATGCAAACGAAGCATATTTAGGAGATATTACCAAGCTAAATAAACTGCCTTTTGAAATAGATGTTTTGGTTGGGGGAGTGCCTTGTCAACCTTGGTCTATCGCAGGTAAATTACAAGGTTTGGATGACCCAAGAGGTCAGTTATGGATTGATGTTTTTAGAGTAGTAAAAGCTAATCAACCAAAGGCATTTATATTTGAAAATGTCAAAGGATTAACGGAACCTAGAAATAGAACAAGCCTGGAATATATACTTAATCATCTTACAGAAGCTGGGTATGTAGTTAAGTATCAGGTTCTAAATTCATATGATTTTGGTTTACCTCAAGATAGAGATAGAATCTTTATTGTTGGTATTAGAAGTGAGCGAGAAAACTGCTGGGGTTTTACATTTCCTAAACCAATAGATCAACAGCCAAAACTTTATGATGTGATTCCTGGAATTCAACGCAGTAATTATCTTAAAAAGAAATTTCCACCAAAAGTGTTATTTATTGATGGTAAAATTCCAGCTTATCGAGGGAGATTCCAAAAAATAGATGAATTAAACGATTTTTTTATCTTTACTGATATCAGAGATGGACATACAACAATTCATTCTTGGGATCTAATTGAAACAACAGCAAGAGAAAAATTCATTTGTCAAACTATTATGAAAAATCGAAGAAAAAAGATTTACGGACAAAAGGACGGTAATCCTTTAAGTTTTAAAATCTTAGAAACTTTGATTTCTGGTTTAAAAGCAGAAGAACTTGATATTTTAATTACTAAAAAAATTCTGCGCTTTGTTGAAGGTAAAGGTTATGAATTTGAGAATTCTAAAATTTCTTCAGGAATTAACGGAGTTTCTAAAGTATTCTTGCCCCATGCGGATGCTATCGCAACTTTAACAGCAACTGGAACCAGAGATTTTGTAGCTACAATATCTCTAGAATGTCAAGAGCCAGAAATATATAAGCAAGTATTTATTGAAGAAATATATAAAAAGAAGAAATTTAAACCTTTAACTGCACAAGATTACGCCAGACTGCAAGGTTTTCCGGACTGTTTTCAAATAGCAGAAAACGAGACAACTGCAAAGCATCAATTTGGTAATGCGGTTTCTATCCCTGTTGTATACCATTTGATGAAAGCTTTACTCCAAATAATTTTATAGTTTTAACTTTACAAATGCCAGCTATTAGTTTTAAAACTCGTGCAGAAATTAAAGGTTATCTAGAAGGATTTATTGAAGGTCTTGTAGATGAGTACAAGGGACGTGAAATAGTAAAACCCAATAACGCAGCAGAGTATTTATCAAGATTTTCAGCAAATGGAGAATTAAAGCCATTTCAAGCAGCACTTATTCCACCAGAATTAATACGTATCAATCAGTTTGAAAGAGGCTTGAGTACTAAATTAGGAAATTCTTTTGAAGAGTGCGCTCGTTTAATTGCTCTTGAACATCATCAAGAGGTTCGCCGTACTTATGATATCAAGGCAGAGGTCAGTGTTACAGCTTTTGCAGAAGCAGAAAGACAGAAAGAAAATTATGAATCTGCTGTTAATAGAGGACAAGCTAAACCATCTTTAGAACAAATGATAACAGCAGTTTTGAATACTCGACACTCAGATGATTTAGAAACAAAAAAGGTTCGTGCTGATTTATATATCCTTGCCAACGACGGCAAAGAATTCTTATTTGAGATTAAATCTCCCAAGCCAAATAAGGGACAATGTTTGGAAGTTACACAGCGCCTTTTAAGATTTCACTTGCTGTTAGGGAAAAAGCGCCCACAATTACAAGCTTATTATGCTATGCCCTACAATCCTTGGGAGCATCCCAATTTTTTCAATATACCGCGCTTGGGTTAAAACCCATAGCTAATAGCACAAGTCGTCTGAAGACGACTTAAATACAGCGCTTTGCATTTAAGTATACCCTCCCCAACCCTCCTTTCAAGGGTAGGGATTTTGTATTTGGTCATTTTTTGACTATTTCAGCCGATTTAAGAATCCGGAAACGACCAAACCACGTTGAACATTTGAGAATTTTCTCAACTATTTTCGCTCTGCTAAAAACCCTACCCATGAAAGCCCCATGCGCGTAGCGCGGGTGAGGTCCTTCTGTACCTCATGTTTGTTGAAATCTGCTGTAAATCAAATAGTCTGCTTTAAGCAGACTTTCTTTCACTATGAGATTGCGATTTCAATCGCAGGCGGTTTTTTGAAAATTTGGGATGCTCCTCATTTATTGATTATTTAAAAAAGCGAGTCGCGAAATTCTGCTCACGCGTCGGTGATAAAGTTCGTGCTTTGATAATTGCTGTCACCAACAAAGCGTAAGATATTCCCCCGACTACTACCAACAACCCTAAAACAAACACTCCCAACGAACCCGCAAGTCCGGCGCTGCTATTCCATAAACCGTGTAGCCCAGAAGCACTAAGATACCCTATGGGTATAATTCGTGAAGCTAGACGCGGCTTAAGAATACCTAAACCAATACAATATCCAAACCAGCCACTCCAAGCCATATGTCCTGCAACTTCGCCTATTATTCGCGGAATCAGTAACTGCAAACCTGCTCCCAAAGCCGCTTCTGTTCCCATATCTTGAGCCACTTCTGCAATTCTACCAGGCACATATTGACCCAAGGTTTCAAATAAAGTAAAGCCCACTGCTGAAGCTGCACCTAGCAAAATTCCATCTAAGGGTTCCCAAACACCGATCCGTTCTCGCTTGGGAGATGCTAGAGATTTGCCAATCAAATAACATCCGATGATGGGTAAGGCTTTGAGTAATTCTTCTAGTAACCCAGCACCAAAAAAGAAGCGAATAAATAACTCCGGGAAGCTAAGATTGCTGGGATCTTCAGGTATGCTTCCTGGTAAAATACCACGAAACACAATGATGAAAAGATCCAGTATCGGACTGAGCAAAACTACCATTGTGGTTATGGTTGAAGCAATGAGTACCCACCAAGGTTTAGGTTTGCCACATAATTGGTAGATAAAATACAAAGTTGCCCCAGCCAAATAACTTCCTAGTAATATTTGATATAAATAACCTTGAACAAAAAACAGTAGTACTACAAAGACAACAGTAATAATTCCTGGCACTAAGTACGCTTTACGAGTCAAATCTTTGGGTGCAGACAGAAGCGGGATTAGTTGCGACAAGCTAGTGTCGTCATTGTTACTGGGTGAAGGTGGTGAATAGTTATACGCTGCTGTCGTTTTTGGGTATGCTGGCTGTGGTGTCCCTACAGGCGGTTGGGGATTGTACTGATACTGATGCTCAAAAAAGAATTGTGGACCGTTACTTCCAAGAGTAATGCGATCGCCATGTTGCAGTTCTTGACACCCCTGCAAAATCTGCCCATTTAAATAAGTTCCATTCGCACTACCGAGATCACAAAGTAAAAAGCTAGTTCTGCCATCTGGTGTTGGAGATGGGCGAATTGTCGCATGACGCCGCGAAACCATCGTGTAAACATTGGAATCTAGGAGTATTTGACAACTGTTAGGGTCACGACCCAGCACCATTTCACCAGTAGTCAGCAGTGAATAAGAATACTCTTCACTACCAGCAACCATACGTAGAAATGCATTACTCATTAGGCTATTCCTCTAACCAGCCAATAGTAATTATTTATACACATAAAACATTAATTCTTTACATCAAAGGTGTAAAAAATATAGTAGGTTTTTAAACATTAAGCTGTTCAGCATTTAAATTGGGTATAATAAAAAGCCGAATTCAGTAAAAAA
>NZ_JCACKS010000152.1:0-4466 GCF_059505505.1 Pelatocladus sp.
GAGGGCTATGAGGCTTATTATGTCTGCATCATAGCACTTTTTGTCGCCCCGTCAGAATCTTTTCCTTTGGCGTAAAAGTAACCTTGAGTTGATATTTGATTTAATTTCATCTAAGAGGATGTTTGAAAACTCTGAAATGCCAACATTTTTCTTAATTTTCTCCTGATTTAATTACAGAAAATATAGACGAATAATCTTCGTGAGCAAATGACATTTTCATTGCCATTTCTAATATTTTTCTTACGCCTTCGATACTGCTGACATTCAAACCAGCTGCTTTTGCTTCTTCAATAAAGAAATCAGTATCTTTCATCAGGTGTTTGGTGGGAAAATTGGGATTAGCATAATTTCCTTCCAACATTGTTTGCAACTTTTTGTCGAAAATTGGGGCATAAAGGACGCTTTGACGCAGAATGTACATAAATAGGTCTTCGTCAATGCCATAACGCTGGATAAAGCCAAGACTAAGCGCAAAACTTGCTGTAAGAGAAGCAATTAATTGATTTAAAGCCAGTTTCAGGGCCGCCGCAGTTCCCACTGACCCAACTAGGACAGGTTCTGGACTAAAATGTTTTAATAACTCTAAGTGACGTTGGTATTGTTCTTGATGCGCCCCTACCATCACAATTAAATTCCCAGCTTGGGCTTCTGAGATACTGCCGAGTACTGGTGCTTCTAGATACTCACCACCTGCGGCAACTACTGCATCTCTAATTTCTCTACTTTCGGTAGGAGTAATAGTCCCCATTTGAATGACGCTTTTTCCTGCTACAGCTTGTGAAGATCGGTCTGAAAGTAAGACACTATAGATAGCTGCGGCATTCGTTAGCATCAAAATCACACAGTCGGCTGCATTAATTGCTTGATAAGCTTTTTCTGCTATTTCCGCACCAGCTGCTTTTAGCGGTTCTAACTTTTCTGGGGTGCGGTTATAAGCAATTAGCTGGACTCTTGCTTCTAACAAATTATGTGCCATTGGCAGTCCCATTAATCCAGTCCCCAGAAATGCTACCTTCATTTTTACGTTCCTTTGGTAGAGCGATCGCTGTTGATCAGTTATCAGTTATCAGTTAGTGGTTAGTATTTTGTTTGCTCGCTTGTCCCCCTTCGCTTGTCCCCTTGTATCTACCAACCACTAACAAGTTTTTTTAGCCGCCTGCGGCAAAAGTCACCATAATCATTACTGAAAGTAAAATGCCGGGAATTAGTAATACGATTAGCATTAATAAGTCATGGGTGGTCATAATTATTACCTTTTGACTAAAGAAGGATAAAATGTATAACGATAAAGGTTAAAAAATAAAAAATATTTACTTCAGCCTTTATACTTCATTCTTCAGCTTTTAATGGTAAATTAGTTTTCACCCAAGTGAGATTAATATAGTTTTAATTTTTCAATTTAATATTGGTAGGTCTGGCACTGTAAATCCCTTGAGTATTAAAAATGTTTCTGTTTCCTTGAGTCCTTTACTTTGTGCCAAGACACCAAATCCACCCAATCCAAAAGGATCTAAAAGCTGACGCAACGCATCGCGACGACGCAGTAAATCTGAAATAGGTTGGTTTGTATGAGAAAGGCTAACCATGCGATCGCCTAAACCCAACGCCATCAAAAATAATTCTTGCTGCGTCCAACCAATTTTAGCTAATCCGCAGCGTTCACCCCATCTTTCCAAAGCTGTAAAATCAACATGGGCTGTGATGTCTTGTCGCCCAATATTGATGTATGGGTTATTATGGCGCTGATGATGCCAGTAACACTGTAGTGTACCTTGCGATCGCCTGGGATTATAGTAACGACTTGCTGGATAACCATAATCTATAGTTAACACATACCCTCGTTGCAAACGGTCTGCTACTACACCTAACCAATCTAGCGCCGCTAAATTTATTTCACTGCGATAACCTTCTGGATAAACATTTTCTATCAACTTAATACCAACTAAATCAAAGTATTCAGCCAGTCTTGGTGTGGAAGGTTCAGCGATGACTTCCTTAAAGAGAGTGTGGGGAGAGGGGGAAGTGAATAATTCTTGACTATTGACAATTGACTCTGGTTGTAGAGTTACATAAATTTCTTGCAGTTGCCCTTGCTCTAATATAAATTGATGTACTGGTAGAGCATCCACCAATTCATTTGAGAAAAAGCAGCCGATAATAGAGTTACTAAGTATTTCATCTAAACTGCTTTTGATTTCAACTGTGAATCCTTGTAGGCGTTGCTGTTGTTCTTGTCTGAGAATAGGCGACTTTTCTACAATGATGTAGTTTAGGGCAGCAAAAAAATTTGGATAGCGCAGCTTCAGGTAATTTAAAATATCTAGTGCTAAATGTCCTTGTCCTGCACCCATTTCTACCAAAGAAAAAGCCGCAGGTTGACCTAAAATTTCCCACATTTGGACAAATTGTTCAGCTAGCAACTCACCAAAGTCAGGGCCAAGATGGACAGAGGTGAAAAAGTCGCCCTGCTTACCGATATTCACGGCTTGGGTAGAATAGTAACCATAGTCAGGACTATACAATGCCATATCCATGTAGATGGCAAAAGTAATTCGCTGATCAGGACTATTAGCAATGCGATCGCTTATAGCAGCACATAATTTTGGATGAGAATCCATAAACTCTGAGATTTAAAATTTTCTATATATGAATTAAATCGGATTACGATGCATAATCCCTGTGAAAAATTAAAACTTATTTCTTCCTATGTCAGCCATATCTACTACTAATTTTCCTCCTTTAGAAAGTGGCGATCGCTTGACTCGTGACGAATTTGAACGCCGCTATCAGCTAATGCCGCAAAATATGAAAGCAGAATTCATCGAAGGAGTTGTATACTTGGCTTCACCTGTACGTGCTAGAGGTCACGGCAGACCTCATGCGAAAATAATGACTTGGTTGGGAACCTACACTGCTGCAACACCCGGAGTAGATTTACAAGATAATGCTACAGTACGTCTTGATGCGGACAATGAACCCCAACCGGACGCTTTATTACGAATTGAACCGGGGGTAGGTGGCAATTCCCGTATTAATGAGGATGATTATATTGAAGGCACACCAGAATTAATCGTAGAAATTGCTGCTAGTAGTGCTGCTTATGACTTGAATGATAAGCTGAATGCCTATCGCCGCAATGGCGTCAAAGAGTATATTGTTTGGCAAAGTTACGAGAATCGCCTAGATTGGTTCAACTTACAACAAGGACGATATGTTTTGCAAGAACCAGATGTAGATGGAATAATTCGCAGTCAGATTTTTCCGGGATTATGGTTGCTGGTTGATGCTTTGCGAGAAGGTAACATGGCTGAGGTTCTAGCAGTTCTGCAACAGGGTTTGCAAACAGCAGAACATCAAGTATTTGTGGAGAAACTCAGGGGTTAAGATTGTGCAGGACAAGAAGCCAAACAACGAAAACATCAAGAAAAAAGGCAAGTCACTGCCTTCTGGTATAATTATCCGGTTGGGGAAATTTGTCTGGACGACTATGTGGCATATTATGATGTCAAATCTCGCCCCTCGTAACCAGTCAGGAGAATATATCCGTCCAGCGAGTCAGTTTCGCAACTCTATTAGTACAGAGGTAGACAATCCTTATCAACCCCAAGCAGGACGCTATCGCCTTTATGTGGGTTTAGGGTGTCCTTGGGCGCATCGAACTTTAGTTGTGCGATCGCTCAAAGGTTTGGAAAATGCCATACTAGTTTCGATTGTGTCTCCTTCACCAAACGAAGGTATTTGGGTTCTCAACCAAGAAGAAGAAAGTTGTCGCACTCTTCCCGATGTTTACAATTTAGCAGTACCTGGTTATCAAGGACGTTGCACTGTTCCCGTACTCTGGGATACGCAAACCAAGACGATAGTTAATAACGAAAGTGCAGAGATTATCGTTATGTTGAATTCTCAATTTAACGAGTTTGCGACTAATTCCGGACTTGATCTTTATCCAGAAGAACTACGTGAGCAAATTGACCGTTGGAACGAGAAAATTTATCATACAGTAAACAACGGTGTCTATCGCTGCGGTTTTGCCCAAAGTCAACAAGCCTACGACAAAGCTTGTAACGAATTGTTCACCACTCTTGACGAAATTGACGCAGCCTTATCAAAGAGTCGCTACCTGTGTGGAGATCGGGTAACGCTAGCAGATGTGCGTTTATTTACTACCTTGTTCCGTTTCGATGTGGTTTATTACGGTTTATTTAAGTGCGATCGCCACAGAATTCAAGACTACGAAAATTTAGGCCCTTATCTACGTGATTTATATCAGCTACCAGGAGTTTCTGACACTTGTGATCTAAATAGCATCAAGCGAGACTACTATGGGAACCTCTTCCCACTCAATCCCGGTGGTATCATCCCTAGTGGCCCCGATGTCAACAATCTATTGAAACCACATCGTCGTCAAGAAGTTAGTTGTTAGTTGTTAGTTGTTAGTTGTTAGTTGTTAGTTGTTAGTTGTTAGT
>NZ_JCACKS010000153.1:0-4427 GCF_059505505.1 Pelatocladus sp.
GAAGATATCCGCGCCATTGACGAAGAGTTAGGAATTCCAGTGGTGTATGTTTTAACCCACATTCCGCACTTCATTTTGTAATATGCTTGTCTTATGAAGTTTGGGCTAATGGTAGTTAAATAGCGATCGCCAAAAGCCTAAAAAATAGCAGTGTTAATACTTAATACCATTAACGGTTTTTTGTAAGATTTGTTGAAGCACTATATATTACATTCTGAAGTGCGGAATGTGGGTTACATTTTTCTATTGGGTACAAGTCCCGACTCTTACCTTCATGCCCTGGTTGCCCTCCGCGTTTTTTGTTGCTTTTGTTTTTGTGCAACTCTTTTCCAAATCCTGGTGGGTCGGATGAAGGTGGCGACGATGAGTTTTTCGATGTGCGTTTGACTTTTTCTAATAGTTGCTGCTGGTCTGTCAGTAATTGGGTAACCTGTTGTTCTAATTTTTCAATGCCCTGCGCCATTGACTCCACCATTTTTTTGACCTGGCTGGAGTTTTCTCCCAATCTTTTTGGGGTATCTGCTCTAAATACCTGGGGCGCTCTTGTTCCATAAATCATAGACTACCAGATTGTGGTTACTATTTTTTACGAGCGCGCCTTTACTTCTGAATTATTGGGTGGTGCGCCGCAGGCGCACCCCCCTGAACGCTTACCAAACAAGTCAATGCGATCGCTCGATCACCCACCTCTATAATGAGAATATGGAAAAACAGTAGGGTAAAGGCAGGTGTAATTATGCAGGCTATTTTTTGGACTGTAGAGGAAGTTGCCCAAAGAGCCAAACAGTTTTACGAAAATGGGATTCGCCAAGAAGTTGAACATGGCGATAATATTGGCAAGATGATTGTGATTGATGCTGAAACTGGTGAATATGGAATTGATAAATGTGGTGTTGAATCAGGATTAATGTTGAAGCAGAAAAATCCCAACGCCAGATTATTTACTATGCGAATCGGTTATGATGTTGCATTTAGTTTTGGTGCTTCGATAGAGCGTATAGTTGAATGATTTACGGAAGATTAATCGATCGCAAGGCTATAGTTCCAGTTATTTTTCGTTTACAGTAATTGAAGCAGAAAGCCCACAAAGGACAGTTGCGTAGCAACGATTCCTGTCATGCGCGGTGTGGGATGAATGTGTTGCACCTTTAGGTGCAGTCTATCTTGTCTTTTGATTAGCAATATACCTTTTAATTGTTTCACTAGAAGCGTCTCCAGCAGTACTACAAAAATAGCTTCTAGTCCACATTGAAGGGAGTTTTAATAAATGTGGAAATTCTTGTCTAAGTACTCTGGACGTAAAACCTTTCAGCCTAAACATTATTTGGTCGGGTGCTAAAGTTGGTGGACAACAAAGAAATAAATCTACATGGTCTTCCATAATTTCAAGAGCTATAATTTCGCAATCTAGCTCTTTTGTTTTTTCATACAACAATTCTTCAAGTCGTTTAGCAACATTTTCAATAAGTACCTTTTTCCTTCTTTTAGGTATCCAAACAAAATGATAGTTGATGAGAGTGACTGAAGTTGTTTTATGTCGATATTTGCTAATCATTTTTAAAGTTATAATAAAGTTGCGGTCAATAGCTTGCACTTATCAACCATATTGTACTATATTAGACTTATCGTCAACAGGTCGAAATGAGGGTCTTCCACGTATCTAAATCGGGCAGGCTTCTGGGTTTTTTTGATACGCAAACAGGGCTATTCGTCGGGTATATTAAGCCTGCCCGATTTAGAAGGGGACAATGCAAACGATGTTAGTTTTAGAAGCTAAGTTAAAAGGTAAACAAAGTCAGTACAATTCAATAGATGAAGCCATTAGAACTGCTTTGTTTATTCGCAACAAAGCTCTAAGACATTGGATGGATAACAAAGATGTTGGCAGAAGTGACCTGCAAAAACTTTGTGCTGTTTTAGCCAAGGAATTTAACTTTGCCACTAAACTTAATTCGATGGCACGTCAGGCTTCTGCTGATAGAGCATGGTTAGCAATTGCTCGTTTTTATGACAATTGCAAAAAACAGAAATTAGGTCACGCATTTGGCTTGGGAGATAGGGGCAGGCTTAATAACTCCTGCGATACGCCCAATCATCAACTCGACTATACAACGAAGCCTGCCCCTATCTCTAAGATTCGCCCTCGTAAAAAAGGATTCCCACGATTTAAAAAACGTGGACATTCTGTAGAGTATAAAACATCAGGATGGAAACTTTCTAATGATAGAAAGCACATCGTATTTAGTGATGCTTTTAATATTGGTAAGTTAAAGCTTGTTGGTACTCGTGACTTAAATTTCTACTCTATCAAACAGATTAAGCGTGTCAGAATAGTCAAGCGTGCTGATGGTTACTATTGTCAATTCTGTGTTGACGTTAAACGTAAAGAACAGCATCAACATAGTGGAAGTCAAGTTGGAATTGATGTCGGTCTAGAGTTTTTCTACACTGATTCTAAAGGTAGAACAGTAGAGAATCCTAGACTACTACGCAAGTCTGAGAAATCTTTAAAACGTAAACAACGCCAAGTTTCAAATAGTAAAAAAGGTTCATCTAATCGTCATAAAGCTGTCAAAAAGTTAGCTAAAAAGCACCTCAAGGTAAGTAGACAGAGGAAAGATTTTGCTGTTAAGACAGCAAGAACTCTAGTCCAGTCAAACGACTTGGTAGTCTATGAGGACTTGCAGGTAAAAAATATGGTCAAAAACCATCATTTAGCTAAATCTATCAGCGATGCATCTTGGTCACTGTTCACTGATTGGGTGGACTACTACGCCAAAGTTTTTGATACTTGGGCAATAGCAGTTGCACCCCACTACACAAGTCAAGATTGTTCAGTTTGTGGGACACGAGTTAAAAAAACGTTGTCTACTCGTACCCACAAATGCCATTGTTGCGGAACAGTCATGCACCGTGACCACAATGCAGCGATTATGATTTTGAACAAAGGATTAAAAAATACGGTAGGGCATACCGAAATTCAAGCTTGTGGACAGAACGACCTCTATCTAGGTGGGGAAACTCCTCTAGACAAGTTGGCTGGATGAAACAAGAATCCCACGTGCTTCAGCCGTGGGAGTGTCAACACAACAACCTGATTTCTCCCTGGATTTTGTTGTCGATACTGGATTTAACGGCTATCTTACTTTACCACCGCAAGCAGTCGGTGCAATGAATCTTCCTTTGCATTCCAGTACACCTATCAAATTAGCTGACGGTAGCGAAGCTTTAACAGCTATACATTTAGCGACTGTTGTTTGGGATGGTATAGAAAAAGTAGTCCTCGTTTTAGCTTCCGGTTATAAGCCTTTACTGGGAGCCGCAATGATGGAAGGTTATCATCTTGAGATAAATTTTGCAGACAATGGTTTGGTTTCGTTAGAAAAAATTCCAGGTTCTATCTCATAAATTGGATAGCGCGTAGACGCAACGCGGTTTGTGGTTAGACATCGCTCTTTTCTGCAAATTAGATATATTTCCCACACTTGGTATATTTATTTTCTTGCCTTACAAATAAAACCCTGGATTTTTATCAATATAAATACTTAAATAGATTGATTGCGGTAATAATAGCTGCTGGTAATGTAAAGGCGATACCTTTCCTGCGGAACGCTACGCGAACGGTGGGCTTCTCTACGAGACGCTCCGCGAACGCCAACGCGCTTAACGATGAGCGAACAATCCTACATTTATGTTAAAGCCAAGGCAAAAGCGATGGTCAAAGACCACTCTTAGAGAGTATCACCATATTTTTAAACAAGAGCAAATCACCAGAAAGTAATTGCTGCATTAAGCTACACCATAATCAGTATATTGACGCTTGTATGGAGCTTGCAAACCCAAAATGATATCCTCTGGTGGTACTCCCATCACTACTAACTCCTCTGCGGGATTGCGATCGGTTAAATTCTGTTGTAGCCAGATTTTGCCATCCTTAATATCAAAATGCATCACGCATCGATAAATACGATTCAATCCTTGCCAACCTACATTCATCCATTGATAATGATTGCGTTCTGTGTCTAAAATCAGTTGAACCTCGACATCCTTATCTGAGATATCATCACTGGCATAGTTCGTCAAAAGTTTTGTAACATACTCTTGATATTTTGTTAGTTTATCCACTCTACAATTACCTCATCTACTGGATTGTAAATAATTAATAGTACCTGCGTAAATATTCCAGGTTTCCCCGAATAACCACCGTATTGGGATGATTTGCACCCAAAGTGCGATCGGCAATTTCCAAAGCTTTTATATAAAGATGTTCTGCGACTTTGTACTTTTTTTGGGAATGGTATAATTCTCCTAAATTATTCAAGCTAAATGCATAATCGGGATGATTTTCCCCGATAATGGATTTTTTTAATTTTATAGCTATAGCCATTGAGATTAGGACGTAGACTATAAGAGTGTCTATTGCTTCT
>NZ_JCACKS010000154.1:0-4408 GCF_059505505.1 Pelatocladus sp.
ACATGATACAAAACCCTTAACTATACCATAAAATAATTTTGCAAGAGGTCTAATGTATTTGTCAACTTCACGGCTGCGATCGCATCCATTAGCAGACATAGTAGGGTTGTGCAATTTGATATAGGGATTGTAACTTTCCTTTAGTGTATGCGATCGCTCTGAACTCATCGAATCAAGTAGATAACTATTCTAAGTGTTGTATAGGTGTGTTTGTTAATTGTTGTAATTGCTGGGCTACTTCTACTCTATGGCATTGGGATGGAAGCTTTTCAGCACATAGTAAAAGAGTAGTTTCAAGCATAGCAATTTCTGAAATTTCTTGTAATGCTTTTACTGCTTCTTCAATATTCGGGGGAATCCAATTTTTATTGCCAGATGTATTACCTAAAGCTACAGATGAAATGTATTTAATATTTTGGAAATCACAAAGTTTTTTAATCTCCTCTCCATACCATTTTCTACTCCAAGCGCGAGGGGAAGAGCGCACATCAACAACATATTTGACATTAAACAAATTTAAATATGTCAAAAAATCATCGTAATTTTTTCGGTTGCCATATCCGAATGTCAGAATTAATGGTTTTAAGCTTTCACTTTGAGAATTCATTTGCTGCAATATTAAAATAAACTTAATTGTTCTAATTGTACTATTGGTGGATAAAATAGACCAATAATCATGAATGTATTCTTGTGGCTTTTCAAGTTACCAACAATAAAATGTAAATCTTTCTCTCTAATAAAACCTTCTAACTTTTGTTTTACTTTTTCTAGAGATTCTTGTTCTTTTGCTTCTAAGCTATTTGTCTTAGAATTATCTCTACAATTTCGATAAAGCTGCATAATTTCCCAATCACTTATTGAGTATTTATGCTTCTCACCTGCCTCATCAGTAAATTCATATCCAAATTGGTATGGAATTTTCTCTAAATCAATAGATTCTTCAAATAAATCAAGTTGATCTAACACTGCTTGCTGTTGAGGTTTCCATTCACGTTCAGTTGGTTTACTATAGTACTTTTTTATGCTTTGGGGTTTAATGATTCCCAATGACTTATTCTGCTCTTGTATCTGTTTAACAGAATCAAACTTGAGTGGTAATAGTAAAGATTTTCTCTCACGCCAATTATCGGAAGTGTCAACTTTTCTAATAATTTCTATAGTCGAATGATTAGCTCTAAAACTTTCAGATCTATAATCTTTTTCATCTTTGTTTATCTCAGATCTAATAATCGACCATCTAGGATAACGTTTATCATAATCCATATATCTAAATGGAATAGGATATATCCGAATCCATTGCAATGGTTTTTCATCTTCACTTAATAAAATTCCGGCTGTACAAACTGTTTCTCTATATTTAGTGCTAATAGAAGGATAAGTCTTAGTGGCAATCAAAATTTTTCTATATTCCATAATTACTATAGTTAAACTTAACTAATTATATAATTTTAACTTAGAAATTGAAACTTTTTTAAATAAAATATGTTTGAAATTTAAACTTAAATATATAATAAATTTTTCAGATTTTTTCTGATTTTAGTTCTTAGAAAATTCTCTTTTAATCAGTTCTTTGATCCGTTATTTATTATTTACTGTACCGTCCCGTCCGTACTCGAAATTTGGGAACCGCAAGCGATCTCGTAGCGTACTGGAGGTTTATCGCCCCTCATTCCACCACACCCAACAACATCAAAATCTCCCGCACTGGTGCTTTTTCTTGCTCTGACTCCTGTACTCGATTTAGTAACCGCTTGGGAATGTATTTTGATGACTTCACGGCTGCGATCGCCCCCGCTCCAAAACTCATAATGATACTACGCCTGCGGGTAATCTTTGCCACCTTAGTCTCATTTTTGAGACTCCAGTTAAATTTCTGCAATCAACTCTTTGCTCTTGAAAGTCAAATAACTCAAGTTCTTGTAACCTAGCCCTAGCGCGGAAATATGAGGCTTTACTCATCTCAAGTTCTGTGGTGATTTCTAACGTTGAGGGCAGCTGCCAGTAGCGATCGCCAAAAGGATCTTTTTCAATTAGGTAAAGCCATAACGCCATTTCGTGCTTTGTTAGTTTGGACTTTCTAAGTTTTTGAGACATTTCAGGAGTCAGGGGGTAAAATTTTCCCATCATGGCTGTACCTCCAGGGAGGTTACAGCAATTTCATCGCTCAAGAAACCAAGAGCAATAAGTTCTTTGATAGCGTGGCTTACGGCTTCCTTTTGGAGCTTGCGTCTTGGCTTTGACAGTAGACGAGCTATTTCGGCACAATTAATCTCAATTCCCTGGTTATAGGGGTCAACAGTTCGGATGTAGTACAGCACAGCAAGTTGTGCTTGCGTTAATTCTCGGCAGGCTCTTAACCATTCTTCGTGTTGGAGGGGATAAAACTTTCCTTGAATTTTTACGCCGTTTTGCGTCATAATGTACCTCGTAAGAAAAATAAAAATTACGAATTCCTACCCCATTCGACCAGATAGGGGTTTATTTTTGGCTACACACAACCCACATCAAAGTAGCTTTCTCACTGCTGCCTGATGCTGTATCGACTTTTGTTGATAATCTATTGTGTTTTATCGCCATATAGTTGAAGGCGATATTAAATGCACCATCAAAGGTAAAATTAACAAGCCGATGATATAGTTGTGATTAGCCTCAGCCTGTGTTTTGGCTAACTCCATCAGTCGATGTTGGTTTAACATTGACTTAAAGGGTCTAAAATTTTTATAGTTAGCCTATCGCTGTATAAATTTATCACCCTGTTAGCACATAAGCTAATTATGTAATGAAAGTTAACAATTCTGACTTGGCGGATTCATTACCTGTGTCACCTCTATCAACGTCGTTTGATGCGACGATAAGGTTCTATAGGATTAGTGCAAAAGAGTTATCAAAGTTGACAGGAGTTTCTGAGAATCACATCAGCGAATTTCGTCGAGGCAAGCGTGATGTGAGTACCACCGTTCTTTCAAAACTATTGGACGGTGTAGATAACCTTGCGCCTGGTTCTAGACAACACTTTTTTAAGTTGGTTTCTAATCAAAAGCAAGCACCATCATCATTTAGGCAGTCTCTTGTAGAGATTATTCAAAATGCTGACGAAGATGAACTGTTAGATGCAATGGGTGCGATCGCCAACAGAGTCCGCCATTTGCGTAGTCAGCTTGTATCATAAGCTGTTTTAAAGCACAGTAATTAAACTTAGTTTTTCCTACTTGCAGGCTGAAGGATTTTGTGTTACCAATATCAGCAACTCCCAATGTTGCGTGATTGTAGCTGGTAGATGGTAGTACATTTTGTCTGTTGTCTTTCATCATGCTTGTTATATTTATCACCCTAAATTAATGTAAGTTTAATCCAGAAATTGATAGATGAAAATAGCTTGATAATTGCTTTTCATTTAAATAATATATAGAGATAATGCGAAATGTTCATCATATTTTCATCTTCAAACCAAAAGTTTTAAGTGCAGAGGTACAGAAGCGATGCTCTTTGAAAATCGCCTCAGAAAAATTTGAGTATCTGCTTTTTTCTTGTACAAGGGCGATCGCGCCCTAATACAGTACAATTGTACTGTAAAGAGTGAAGTCGCCTTAGTCAAAACACTGATGTTGGATGCTTCCTTGTTTTTTGCTGGAAGCATCTTTTTGTTTAAAAACGAAAGAATAAATTTTTGGCATCAAAACCACCGAAGATGGGGACAAGTTCCAAAACAAAAAATAAAATCGGAACTTTGTATCTCTGCGTGGCACTTCATGGCAGCTTCTCTAGCTTTAGCCCAATTTGACTAATTGACAAAAGTGCAATTACTTTAAACTCTCACGGATGATTATTATGTATATTTTCTGATACTTATCGCCTTAGCAGGTTCATTGTTGTAAAACCTAATCCTAACGTACTAGAATTACTTGTAAATTTCCGAGAAGAAGGTATCACGGGTAAACCAACTGATATCAAAATTGGTAAAGTGCGTTATAGCTCAAGTCTTCGTTTTCAAGCACAAGAAGATGACGTACCCGTATACGTAAGTCCAAAAGATTTTCTTGGTAAGCGTACTGCCCTTTTTGGAATGACCCGAACTGGTAAATCAAATACTGTTAAAAAGGTTATTCAAGCTACCGTTTCTATGAGCGAAAAGGCTGCTTATAAGCTCAGTGATAAGTTAAGTGGTAGTGATGCAGAAAATTTAGAGCCATTGACTGATGATGGACTACCAAAATACCCAGTTGGTCAAATCATATTTGACATCAATGGTGAGTATGCAAACGCTAATATGCAGGATGAAGGTACAGCCATTTTTGAGATATATAAAAATAAAACAACTAGATATAGCACTCTTAACAAAGATGGTTTCAAGGTGTAGTTTTTCACTCTCCCCCAGGGAAAAGTGATTAAGAGGTAACAGGAAGAGGAG
>NZ_JCACKS010000155.1:0-60361 GCF_059505505.1 Pelatocladus sp.
TACGTTGGCGCTTTCGCGTCTTTGTAAAGTTGCTGTCATTGTTCTTATGATTGCTTAATGTTCGTTAATAATTTGGTAGGTCGAAGTACCTACATTCATAAGATTAGAGTAAAGATTGAGATTTGTAAACAATATTTAATTAACTTTTGTTTATTAATGTAAACAGTATATATAAACATTTCTGATTTTAGATTATTTGCAGGTTTTTGGATGTGAGCGATCGCTCATTACATATTTATTTAGTAGAGACGGGAAATTTCACGTCTCTACATGCCATATCAGCCAGGAGGCCATGCCATAGGTCTTCCTCCCAGGATATGCAGATGCAGATGGTAAACAGTTTGACCACCGTCGTCACCAGTATTGATCACGACGCGATAGCCATTTGTTAATCCAGCTTGTTCGGCGACTTTTTGAGCAGTTAACAAAAGATGCCCTAAAAGCGCTTGGTCTCCTGGTTCGGCTTCAGTTAATTTCGGGATGGGTTTTTTAGGAATAACCAGGATATGAACAGGTGCTTGGGGATTAACATCTGTGAAGGCTAACGCTAAATCATCCTCATAGACAATATTGGCTGGGATTTCCCGACGAATGATTTTGCCAAAAATTGTGTCTTGGTTTGTCATGTGTAATTTGTTATTTGTCATTTGCCAATTGTCAATGATAAGACAAAGGACAAAGCACTAGTAACAAAGGAAATTAAAGACTATGCTTGCTAGAGTCTGGAGTGGAGCCATTGTAGGCATAGATGCCGTTAAAGTCGGCGTAGAAGTTGATGTTTCTGGTGGTTTACCAGGAATAGTTGTATTGGGATTACCAGATGCAGCAGTACAAGAAAGTAAGGAAAGGGTAAAGGCTACTCTCAAAAATTCCGGCTTCGCCTTTCCAATGCGAAAAATAGTGATTAATCTCACACCTGCGGATTTACGTAAAGAAGGCCCTTGTTTTGATTTACCGATTAGTGTGGGAATTTTGGCTGCTTCTGAACAAATTAAGACTGAGTTATTAGAGAATTATCTTTTCTTAGGTGAAGTTTCACTTGATGGCAGTTTACGCCCAGTAGTTGGAGTCTTGCCTATTGCTGCTGCTGCCAACAAGATGGGAATTACAGGTTTAGTTATACCTGCGGATAATGCTCAAGAAGCTGCTGTGGTCAAGGGATTGGCTGTTTATGCTTTTCAAAATCTGGCAGATGTAGCTGATTTTTTAACTAATCCAGGGCGTTACCAACCTGTAAAGTTAGATGAAAATGTAGAGACGCGCCATGGCGCGTCTCTACAAGCTGATTTAAAAGATGTCAAAGCTCAGGCTCACGCCCGTCGAGCCTTGGAAATTGCTGCGGCTGGTGGTCACAATTTAATTTTTGTGGGGCCACCAGGAAGTGGTAAAACGATGCTAGCAAGACGCTTATCGGGGATTTTGCCGCCATTGAGTTTTGCAGAAGCTTTGGAGGTGACACGCATTCACTCGGTGGCTGGTTTATTAAAAAATAGAGGTTCTTTAGTACGCGATCGCCCTTTTCGTAGTCCCCACCACTCCGCATCTGGCCCATCTCTCGTCGGTGGCGGTACGTTTCCCCGTCCTGGAGAAATTTCTTTATCACATCTAGGCGTACTTTTCCTAGATGAGTTAACAGAATTTAAACGTGATGTCTTGGAATTCCTGCGTCAGCCTTTGGAAGATGGCTTTGTGACAATTTCGCGAACGAAACAATCTGTAATGTTTCCGGCTCAGTTTACTTTAGTGGCAAGTACCAATCCCTGCCCCTGTGGCTATTACGGTGATACTATTCAACAGTGTACCTGTTCGCCACGCCAAAGAGAACAATACTGGGCAAAGCTTTCTGGCCCGTTGATGGATCGGATTGATTTACAAGTGGCGGTGAATCGTTTGAAGCCAGAGGAAATTACCCAACAACCGACGGGAGAATCTTCAACAATAGTTAGAGAACGAGTACAACAAGCACGCGATCGCGCATCTGCAAGATTTAAAGATGAATCTCATCTACGTTGTAACGCCCAGATGCAAAGTGGCCATTTACCGAAATGGTGCAAACTAGATGATGCTAGCCGTAACTTATTAGAAAGCGCAATCAAAAAATTAGGTTTATCAGCCAGAGCAAGCGATCGCATTCTCAAAGTAGCACGTACAATTGCTGATTTAGCAGGAGATGAGAACTTACAAGCTCATCATGTCGCAGAAGCAATACAGTACCGCACGATAGATAGAATGCAGTAAGTAAATTTAGACATCAGAGTCATCGTAAATCCACATGGGTTCTACACTACACGCCTTTTGAAAGCCGCATTCTTGATAGAAATCCACAGCATCTTGAACCGCAAGCAGAACCTGCTGATGATAACCTACGTAGTGACTCTGGAGTGCTTTTATGATACGTCGTCCTATACCCCTGCGCTGAAAAGCTGGTCGCACCAATAAGTGTGGATAGTATACAACTAACGCTCTATCTGAAATAGCATTGCCCAATCCTACAAGAGTTTCGCTATACCATGCAGAAATCACCGTATGTGAGTTGGCAAGTGCAGTGAGAAGTTGATCAGGTTTTGCAGCTGAAGACCAGCCACACTCTTGATATAGTTCGAGTACCTGGTTGCGAGGAAGGATTGCATGATCACGAAATTCTACTTCTGCATCACCCATGCTTCACCTAGCAAATCAGAAGATCAGCTTTATTGTATTGCAAAGCGATCGCATGATTATGCTTTAATTGACACTCCCTTCGGGAAGCAAGCTACAGCAAGCATCGTAATAATCACCGAACCGCCTTGCTTTTTCAAATAAGGCACAGCATATTTAACTGTTAAAAATGTTCTTGTCAGATTGACGTTGATAGTTTTACTTTGGAAGGAGAGTTAGGGGGGGATCAAAAATTGCCCAAAGTCATAGTCATATTACTTTTAAAACAACCTCTAATCAAGTTTTTTTCAAGCTTTTAACTACTTAACATGAAAGTCCCGGATTTCTCACAACATCTCTCAAACCCTTATAAGAACTAGATTTATAAATTTCACACTGTGCTAAAAATCTTAACCTCTAAAAAAGCTCAAAACGCTCTGTCGGTAAAGATTCTAAGATAGGCGATCGCAACCCTTGTGAGAAATGGACCAAAGTTATAGTATTATTCCTACCTCTACTAGCATGAATAAATTTATTACTTTTGGTAGAAACTGAATTTATTTTCTCTTGATTATGATTTTATTAAAACAATCTCAAAGTAGAATTTATATAGCAATCACTCAGTCATTCGTGAACGAAAAGATCCCCGACTTCTCGGAGAAGTCGGGGATCTGACCTCTCAATTTTCCGATAAATTTCCATATAAAAATATATTTATTTTTCATTTTTAATATCATAAGGAAAAACACACATGAAACGCAAAATACTGACAATCAGTTTACTTGCCTGTACTCTAAGTATGCTTACAGCTACTACTGTCAAAGCTGAAACTAAAAACCAGGCTAATACAACTGGAACTGCTAGTACATATAAAGCCGGACCTTGGCAACCTGTAGCAAGATTTGATAATCCTCAAGGCTTTGTCAAAGTCCAAATATTAAATAAAACAAAAACACCCTTGCAATATAGTTTGTCAACTGGCGATGCATTGAATGCACAAATTCCTGTGGGAGGGATTGCTACGCTGACAACTAATTCTCTTCCTAGTTATGTTTTAATTTATAACCAAAACCAAGCTCCGTTAAAGTATAACGTCACAGCCCAAGGTAATTCAGCGATTGTTACAGTTGAGCAAGCTAGCACAACGACTGGTGCAGGAGATACCACACTTAATTTACAGCAAAGTGGAGGAATTTACGTTTATTAGAGTTAATTGGTGATTAATTGATCACTCAATTAGTATTCATCCAAACTTCAGATATATTATTTGTGTTTATCTTTTGTTTCTCGCCTTCACTGGTGTTTTTAAACAGTACTGTAAAAGCACCTGCTCCCAAACCAACTTGAGGAAACATTCGATAACAAGGTATTGTAGCCAAATGCGACTGATATTCTTTTAAATGACTAACTTCTACTGCTTGAAACTGAGGAAATTTTCTTAATAACCATTCACAAACTTCTTCATTTTCTTCTGGTGAATAAGTACAAGTCATATAAGCAAGATAGCCTTGTGGTGCGACAATCTGAGCAGAGTTAGCAATAATGCGTTTTTGTCGATTCGCGCTTTTATTAATAGCACTAGGATGAAAACATCCTGGTGCTTTTTCACCTTTTGCTAACAAAGATTGTCCAGTACAGGGTGCATCGACTATCACCAAATCACTAGATAAAGGTATGCTTTCTGCAAAAATACTAGAATCTCTATTGACAACTATAGATGAATTAATGTGACAACGCTTTAAATTAGAAATTAACATTCCCAAGCGTTTACCAATTACTTCATTACTAATAAGTAACTTTGGTTGCAACAGTTTCCAAGCAAAAATACTTTTACCACCTGGTGCAGCACACATATCAAAAATAACCTGAATTGGTTGAGTAATTTCTAATAAAATTGAAGCTGCAAATACAGAAGAAAAATCTAAACAGTAGAAATATCCCTGTTCATGTAGTGAATTTTGACCGGGTTTGGTTCCTAAAGATAAACGATCTATAAAAGATGGTTGCCAATTTATAGATGTTTCTACTACAAAAGGTAAAATCTCTGGTTTTTCTTGACACCAGAGTATGCAGGGTAAAAAAGGTTTGGGATTAATTAAAGCTTCGACAAACTTTTCTTGATTTTCTAAGTTTTCAAATAAACGCTTACTAACTTTTAGTAATAAGTTTGACGGTATTTTCATAAAGTTATGCTAGTAAATTTATAGCTGCAAAATTATAGAGAAAATTGTCTGATAGGAACAATTTATGATTAGCAGATAATTTAAAAATAAAAATATATTGAGATGACGATCGCCAGATTATTACTCAACATAGAGGCATTGTCATGGTATTTGATAATTTTCGCCGCAAGTTACGTCAAGAAGCATTATTGTGGTGGGATGAAGGCGTGATCGATGCTTTACAGTACAAACACCTCGCCGAACGCTATCAATTTCATCAGCAGGAAATAGCCCAAAGCGATCGCTTTGTTTTTATCCTGATTGCAGTGGGATGCATTTTGTCTGGTTTAGGTATAATCACCTTCGTTGCAGCCAACTGGCAAATATGGTCAAAAACAATAAAATTCACGTTACTACTGATTTTGTTTTTAGCAATTAATATTACTGGTTTTTCTCTTTGGAAGCAACCAAATCAACTTAGCATAGTAGGGAAGCAACCACGACATAAAAATCAATCACTAGGAAATGGGTTGCTGATGTTAGGCGCTTTGATTTTAGGTGCAAATATTGCGTTGTCAGCACAAATATTTCACATGAGTATTTCCGATTGTGAAATATTTCTCTGTTGGGGGTTTACGGTTTTATTCATGGCTTATAGTCTACGTCTAGCTTCCTTGGGAACACTAGGAATTATTTTAATCCAAATAGGATATTGGACAGGATTATCCGCAGGTGAGTTACAAAATCATTTTATTTGGGCGCATTTAGTAGTAAAACATATGCCCTTACTATCAGCAATAATTTTTATCCCCCTAGCCTACAGATGTAAATCTCAGTGGATTTTTACTTTAGGTGCGATCGCATTAGTTACTTCCTTGCAATTCAATCTTAAATCTTGGGAATTTATCCAATATTCTGATTCTTTAGCTTGGATTCCAGCTATTGCATTTACTTTACCACCAGCACTGTTGTGGAGTTATGATGATTTGCTATTTCCCAGAATCAATATTAGAGATTTTCAACCTATATCTAGGATGCTAGCTCTAATATTTTTCAGCATCCTATTTTATTTTCTCTCTTTTCATTGGTGGTGGAAATTTTCTCCCCAAAAAGCATCTTTGATAAATTCTTATTCCATCTTAGATGTGATATTTCTTTGTAGTTTAGCAGCTTGGCAATGGTATTATTTACTGACGCGAAAAAGTAAGCATCGCCGCACTATAGAACCAAGCACAATTGTATTTGCTGGTTGTATTTGCATCACTGGTTTCATCACCTTTTGGCATCAAAATATTAGTCCCATTCCAAATATCGCTGTTTTTGTCTTCAATTTACTGTTAGCAATTTTTGCCTTGGGAATAATTAGATTAGCACTGACAGCAGGTGAGAAAAGCGCTTTTTGGGGTGGGATAGTTCTATTAGCACTGCAAATTACAAGTAGATTGCTGGAATACAACACAGATTTATTATTGAAATCTTCTGTATTTCTAGGATGCGGTATTGGTGTTATTATTGCTGGAGTTTGGTTTGAACAACAATTTTTTCGAGACACGTAAATAGGTGGAGCATCCCAATTTTTTCAATATTCCGCAAAGGGTTTAAACCCTTTGCTCATAGCACTCAAATAGATTAAGCAGTATGCTTCAGCATACTTTAGGTATGAGCCTGCGATTTCAATTGCAGGCGGTTTTTTTGAACTCTCAAATCCTAAACTGTTCCCTGTTCCCAATCCCCAATCCCCATTCCCTGTTCCTTTTAAATTCATTTAACTTTTTCTAACAAAACACAGCTAACAGAAATATTTCTGAAAAGCCACAAAGCATATCGAAGAGAATCGAACCATCTTAAGGGTTGGTAAATAGGTAAAATCAGTCGAATGAACATTGCAAGTGCATATAGTGTAGGTGGAGTAGTAGTTGATTTGACTAAATAACCTCCTTCAACGATTTCTCCAGTGACAATTTTGAAATCAGGAAAAAGATTGCTCAATTCTTCAATGTTCGGTCGAAACATTGTATCTATAGGATCGCGATGGTAAGGATATTTATAGGGAACTGTAACAAAGATATAGCCACCGTTAGGAATAATAGAACTGATAATTTTACAAATTTCCTCTCGATTTGTGAGATGTTCTAGTAAGTTAGAACACAATACAGATTTAATATTCATTTCTGAAAGTTTTTGTAAAAAAACAGGGTCACATAAATTCCCTACCAAATCAACGCCTACATCATTTTTCATGTCAGTATGAATTACAGAGTACTCCTTTTCTCTGACTGGTTTGAACAACAGTTCATCAATCCAAGGTTGTTCTTGTTCTCTAAATTTCTTGTTTGAACTACCAATATTTAGCATAGGGAATACACTGTTTGGCTCTAGAGAATAAATAATATTTGATAACCATTTAGCTTCTTCTCTGAACATAGTGATTTTATGGACTGTAATTGAGAGCATCCTAACTCGGATTTCTCACAAGTGGGTGGGGAGTGTGGGGAGTGTGAGAAATCCGGGCTAAATATTTAAAAATAACTGTAGGTTGAGTTGAGACTTTGCGTTCCCTTACCGCAGGGTAGAGGGTTCCGAAGGTAGAGTTACCCAACTTTTCAAGATAGTGCTAGTTTGGACTGAGCTAAAAGCTTAAACCTTTTTCAACCCATCGAACTCACGTTAAATATGAGTCAAGAATTAACACAGCAGTGGTTAACTGAAGTCCAAGCGCTGAAACAGCAGATAGCACATTTGCAACAAGAACGGGATGCTGCTTGGGAAAGTTCTGAAAAATGGCGAAAACTCTATAACACTGAAGCAGAACAACGCCGTACAGATGCTCAACTCTCCAAACAGACGATCGCATCATTGCAAGCCCAAATTCAACGCTTACAAGGTATAGAAGCAGTACAACTCAATGATGGTGCAGCTACAGCAGCTATTCAGCAAGCAGTAGCCCCAATTCAATCAATAGAGGAATTAAAAGCTAAATTAGTTGCTGCGATCAAAGAACGCGATCGCATACAACAGGCGTTGAAAAATGAACAAGACGAACACGCCCAAACTCGTAAAAGCCTGACTACCGCTTTAGGTGATGCGATTGATAGCTTAACGCGTCAGCGTGCAGCAACAGGAGAACAATCAGAGAAGGAAAAATAGAATATTTCTGACAGTTCTGCGATTTTTGCATAATATATATACGAAAACTACATATAGAGGTTTTATATTCTTCACCTATGGCAGGAGAATATTAAGCAGTGAATCTTAGCTTTGATGAATATAAAGCTTTGGAAACGTCTATTTTCAACTTTGTTCAACAAGCTACTAGAACTCAAATGCAAAACTCTTTGGCATTACCGATAGAAAACCAAATTCTGTGTTTCTACAAAAACACAACTGGTCAGATTCAAATTATTCGCATCTCAAATATTGCTCACTCTTACTTCGAGCAAGTTGTTTTTCCTGGGGAACAAATGCTGTTTGAAGCTTTTCCCCAAGCAGAGTTAGAAATTCATATGGATAGTACAACAGGTGCAACCTTAACCAATAAAATTCTTTGTTCCAATTTACAAGTTTATGGCTGATTTTACATGCCTTTGTCAGGAGTTATACAAACGGTGCGATCATATAGTGCGCCCAAACATACGAAACACCTGTCAGCACAAGAGTTTATCTAGCGATCGCGGTTCTGGCAGAACTACTAAATTGATGCAATATTAAATCAAATCTGCGTAAATCCTGGGCGCGACAAAAACCAATTTACGGCATTTTGGAGAGCTACCCTCAGAGAAGACTGAGGTAAACCCAATTCTTGCACAGCCTTGGAAGCGTCATAGAACATAGTTTGCGTGGCCATACGCACACCATCTAGGGGAACAGATGGTGTTTTTCCTAAAGAAGCCAGAATTTTTTCATCAAACCAGGCTACACTCAGGGGTATGTAAGCAGGTATAGCTTTTTGCGGGGATTGTAAACCTGTAATCTCAGCAAGTTGATCGAGTAGTTGTTTGAGCGTCAGGTTTTGGTGTCCTAAAATATAGCGATCGCCTGATTTACCTTTTTGTAAAGCGAGCAAATGTCCCTTCGCCACATCTTGCACATCAATAAAATTTAGCCCTGTGTGCATATAAAAAGGCATTTGTCGTCGCAAAAACCGTACAATAATATCTCCTGTGGGCGTTGGCTTGATATCCCAAGCCCCGATTGGGCTACTAGGATTGACTATAACTACATCCTGACCACTTTGAGCTGCTTGCATTGCTTCTTGTTCAGCCCAAAACTTAGACTTTTTGTAGTGACCAACCAGTTTTTCTACAGGACTTTGATAAGTTTCATCTACAACTTTACCACGAGGCCCCGCTCCAATAGCCGCTACGGAACTAGTGTAAACCGTTCTAGCAATATCAGCTTTCTTGGCAGCTGCTAGAACGTTGCGCGTACCCAGAACATTATGATCATAAAGTGCTTCTCGGTCTTTGTGCCAAAGAGAATAGTGAGCAGCAACATGAAAAAGATACTGACAACCCCGCATTTGCTGCCATAATTCTGGGTAATTTAAATCACCCTTAACCAGTTCCACATCGAGATTTTGAAGATTGTCAAGTTGGCTACTAGGACGCACTAACGCCCTGACAGTATATCCTTCTGCTAAAAGTAACCGCACCAAATTTGCACCGACAAAACCAGTACCACCTGTAACAAATACACGCATTAATTTATCTCTCTCTTACGGTAGCGAGGAAACCAATCATCGAGCAAAGCATACACGACCGGTACAACAATTAAACTCAGAATGGTAGAACTCACCAACCCACCAGCGATCGCCACAGCCATAGGCGATCGCAATTCCGAACCTGCTCCCAAACCCAAGGCGATGGGTAGCATACCTAAAATTGTCGATGCAGTGGTCATCATAATTGGGCGCAGGCGCACTGGTCCAGCTTGGAGAATCGCCTCTGTACGGTTTAAGCCGGAGTCTCGTAACTGGTTAATGTAGTCTACAATCAGAATGGCATTTTTGTTAGCTAGACCCAGTAAAAAGACAAAGCCAATCAGTGAGATCATGCCAAAGTCACTTTTAGTGACCACTAGCGCCACCATAGCCCCTACTAATGCTAAAGGTAGAGAAATGCCAATGACCACCGGATCAACCCAACTCCGGAATAGAGCAATCAGTACAACGATAATACACAATGCTGACAACGCCAGAGTAGTGCCAAAACTGCGGAAAACTTCGCCACTGCGCTCAGAGTCACCCGCTAAATCCAAAGTTACACCAGCAGGTATAATAGTTTTGGCCTCAGCTACGAACTGATCAGTAGCATCACCTAAAGATAAATCTTTGCCAAGATTAGCGCTAATATAAGCAACTCGTTGATTATTCAAACGTTCGATGTGGGAAACTTTTTCCTGAGCATTTGTTGTACCTGTAACTGTGACATCAGCAAATCCTGGTAATTTTTGCATCCGTTGTTGGATGGTTTGGGCAGTTTTACTTAGGCTGTTGAGATCGTTACCCTTTAATGCTACTTCTAAAGGTTTTTGAGTACCAGAGTCCACAAATTGGATATCTTCAACGCTAATATTCACACCTTCTAGTTTGGGTAAATCGGAACGAAATTGATCTTGTAATTCTGAAGTTTTGATCGTGTGGTCATTTTTGAGTTTGACGTAAAGCCTACCTTTATTTGGTTCCCCCTCGCGCGTACCAACGACAGTAAATACTGTCTCGACTTCTGGTGATTTTCTCACTACTTCCTCTAGTTTCTTACCTACCTCAAGAGAGTTATTCAAGATGGTTGTGATCGGGGATTGGGAGGGGAGAAGAGATGAGACTGATTCGGAGACAGGAATACGAGGTGAGGTGGAAAGTTCGGAAACAAAATTCCCCGTATCTTCTGCTCCTTGTCCCAGTTCTGAGAAATTCGGTAAGGTTGTGGTATAAACTATATTGAATTCACCTCGATCTAGTTTGGGAATAAACCCTTTGGGAACTAGGGGAATCAAGGCTATACCTGCAACAAAACTCAGCACGGCTAAACCTATGACTATGGCACGATGGTTAAGTGACCAATGCAGCAACTTTCGGTAAGCTTGGGCAAAATTCGCCCATTTTCTTCCTTCGCGATGTCTAGAATCTGAAGGCTTGGGTTTGAGCCAATAACTAGCTAAAACTGGTGATAAAGTCCGAGCAATTAACAAAGAAGCTAGCATGGCTGCGGAAACAGTGATCCCAAAGGGCTTGAAAAATTGCCCAATGACTCCACCCATTAAACCTATAGGTAGAAACACGGCAACTGCTGTAAAAGTTGCTGCTGTCACTGTCAAGCCAATCTCATTCGTAGCTAAAGAAGCAGCTTGTCGGGGATGTTCCCCGTCCTCGATGTGCCGCATAATGTTTTCGACATCAACGATCGCATCATCAACAATACTGCCAATTACCAAAGCTAGAGCCAATAGTGTAATTGTCTCTAGGTTGAAGCCAAACATGGCCATGACAATAAAAGTTGCTAACAAAGATATGGGAATCGCCAATGCAGAAATTAAAGTTGCTCGCCAATTCCACAAAAACGGAAAAATTACGATTATTGCCAAGACTATGGCTTCATATAAAGCGTCTATAGTAGCATCGGTGGCTTTGCGGATATACTTTGCTTGCGTAGCAGCCAGGGTAAGTTTAACATCGCTGAACCTAGAACGTAGCTTTTGCACCTCGTTCTCCACTTGGGAAACCACTTCCAAGGTGTTAGCATTACCACGTTTGATCACCTGCATCGCCAGAGCATCTTTAGCGTTGAATCTGACTAATGTTGCTCCTTGTTGAGTAACATCAGTGGTGTTTGGGTCAGATGTTGCTGAGGAAGATGTCGCAGGAGCGCCCAAAAGCGCTACTTTTAATACTCCTGGTTGTTTGGCGATCGCTGGGATAATTTGCTCGTTAGTCAACTTAGTCAGTTCTGTTAAACTTCGCGATGGACTTTCAATGGCGTAACTAACAGCAGCCGACTCATTCAGTCTAATGGGAATAATATTAAAAGATGAACTCTGTGGTAAAGATGCTTGTTTAAGTTCTGTTTCTACTCTTTCACTAGACTTTTCCAGATCAGTACCAACAGCAAAAGACAAACTTACAACTGTTTGACCAGGATATGTGGAGGAACGAATTTCATCAAGTCCTTCTAAATAATTGAGGCGCTGTTCTATGGGTTGAGTGAGCTTTGCTTCTGTATCCAAAGCAGTCGAGAGCACAGTTGTAGCATTTACCACGACTACGGGAAAGGTAATATCTGGAAACAAAGCATACTTGAGGGAACTAAAAGCTAGTATTCCCGCGATCATCACAGCTAACCAAAAACTCACCGTCAGTCGGGGATGTTGAATCGCTAATTTAGAGATATTGAAGCGCTCACGCAGAGAATGAGAGCGATTAGGCTTTACCATGATGACTGAGATTATTGAGACTATTGCTTGTTTTTGATTTTAGTTGTAATGACATATATTTAGCCTAGCACCACACAAACGAAGCAACTTGACGCAGGATGGCTTCGCTACGGTGTAGGAGTTCAAAAATTACGCCTTTTACGCCAAAATGTAATCCGTGTAATTTCCATAATGCCTGTTACTAAATTTCAATCACCGTCGGAGCTTGAGTGAAAAGTATCAATGAATCAAATATCCATCCAAGCAGTCCTAGTTTGTCAAGGCGCAGAGTACCAAGCTGTGTGCCGAGGTTTCAGACGTGTCAGTGGTTATAAACCCCTGGTGATTCCTGTACCTGTAGGTGTTAAGCCTGGATACACATACTTGCAAAAAAGTCAAGAAATAAAAGAAATTCTGAATAATCCACAATCCAAAGTGTTAGTCATGGGTTTGTGTGGCAGTCTCCAACCCCGCTATCAAGTAGGGGATATTGTACTCTACGCAGATTGTATTCATCAGAAAAACACTGGTGAGATTTTGGTGTCTGAGTGTGATTCAACTTTGACGGCATCTTTACAGCATAAGTTGCAAGAAAAAGCTGGTGTTGTCAAAGCATTAACAAGCGATCGCATGATTTGGTTGAGTAGTGAAAAACGCCATCTCGGTCAAATGTTAGCAGCCGATGTTGTGGACATGGAAGGATATGCTGTTTTGGAATTTTTCAAATCAACTGGACTAGGGGTGGGAATGGTGCGGGTAGTAAGTGACGGATGCGATCGCAATTTACCTAACCTAAATTCAACACTGAATTCTGATGGTTCCCTTCAGCCTTTATCTTTAGCTATAGCTATGCTGAAACAACCCATTGCTGCAACTAGATTGATTCGAGGTGCTTTGCAGGGATTGCAAGTATTAGAGGAAGTAACAACTTGTTTATTTCATAAAACCGAATAATTGTTTCGGGAGTCGCTTGACTTTTAAGACAGTTGTTTGTCCTTGATTCTCAATCAAAACCTTAAACCGACACCACCTTGCAAAGAGAAAGTTGTACCCCCACCCCGCAAAGCGTCAAAGCCAATAATGGCATTACCAAAAAGCACAGTATTGCTATTAGGTACAACATAATCAATACCTGGCTGCAAGGCAAAGCTAATTTTATTACCAACAGGTGAAGGTGTATCACCACCAGCAAAAATTAACCCAGCTCCTAAATAAACGTCAGTTTGCCAATTTAGCGGAAAATCATAAGAAACTGTTGGTACGATCGCTATATTATTAGCCAAAAAAGCTTGAGCACGAAAGGAAACTGGTGTTTCCAAAAGTTTGTAACGGAAGGCTACAACCCCACCAATTTGAGTACCATCTGCAAAACCAACCGCAGGTCCAATACCCACGTAACTACCATAGGCTGCTTGAGCATGTGCTGGTTGGGTAAATTGGCTCAAACTCAAAATTGAACTAGCCACAGCCACAAACACAGATATTAAATACTTAAGACGCTCCATTTACCGACTTTCCTCACACTGATTTTTGTTGGTGTTGTAACAAGTCAAAATTCAAAATAAAGAATCTTTTGACTTTTGACTTGTTTTGTCCTCAATCCTACGGACACCGGGGATGAATACCACCTTGAGTACAAATGTAAGCTAATTGTTTGGGATCTAAATTTCTTACTTGGCTAAAATCCACTCCTTTAACTACAGCAGATTGTGAACCTGTGGACGGAGTTTGGACAAATTGATCGGCTGGATCTTGTTTTGGAGGTAAGAAAATAGCGCCTTGGAAATCAGCTTCTGTGAGATTTGCTCCCCGTAAATCAGCAAGACTCAAATCGGCGTTCCGGAAGTTGACGCCTGTTAGATTAGCAGAACGCAAATTAGCATTGGTTAAGCGAGTTGCACTGAGGTTGGCGTTGCTGAGATCTGCACGTTGCAAATTTGCTCCTGATAAGTCTGCTGCTTGCCAATCAGTTTTGCTCAAGTTGGCAAAGGGTAATTGTGTACCAATAGCAATGACACGACCCAAGCGAGCAGCATATAAATCAGCATCATTAAATACAGCTTCGCTCAAATCTGCACCGGTAAGGCTGGCATTTTCTAAAACTGCACCACTGACATCGGCTCCCATTAACTGAGCGCTACTCAAATTGGCGCCAACTAGACGTGCATGAGATAATTTCGCTCCTTTTAAGTTAGCGCGGCTAAAATCTGTACCTACCATCAAGACACGGCTGAGATTAGCTTCGCTGAGATTGGCTTGTTTAAGTTGAGCGCCATTTAAATTTGCAATCCAATCATCGAAGGTATCCCAGCGTCCATCGTCACCTACTCCCCGGAAGCTACTACCTTTGAGACTAGCAAAGGAAAGATTTGCTCCTTTGAAATTGACTCCTGAGAGATCAGCTTTATCTAGTGCCAAGTTAAATATAGGACGATCTGCGGCACCGTATTGAAATAATTGAATGCGGCTGAGGTCGAGATCGTTAACTTTAGCGCTATTAACTGCAATAATTTTGTTAATTGCCTGCTGATTATTCTGCAAGCGTTTCTGTCGCAATTCCCGTTCGGGAGATGGATTGGTGGTTGATTCTAAATCTTCAGCCAAAGACTGATTCATGCGTTTTAAATCAGGAATGGCTGAGAGACCGATATTTGTCAAAGCCCGCTCTATTGTCTCGATTTGGCTAGGGTCAGTTTCTTTAGCCAAAAGTTCTACAAGGTATTTGGTAGCTTGGGGGTCATTGAGAGTACCCATTGCCAAAATAGCATTACGGCGATCTGCATTGCCCAGGCCAGAGTTAGGACTCAATTGCTTAATCAGAGCAAGAAACTGTTGGCTATTACGCTGTTCGGATAGTCGTTTATTCTGCTGAGTCTGGATGTATACTTGAGTACCTACTAGAGTTGTCAATACACCAGCCATACTCAACAGTGCGATCGCCAGCAGGGTCATACTTGGATTACGTTGCAACCATTGCCAAGGATTAGCAGGTGGTTGCGTCCTGTCTGTGATCACAACTGAAGCGATCGCAGCTTCTTCATCTCCTGTTTCTGTCCACTGAGTCTGCTTTTGCTCCTCTAACTGCGCCGTGAGCGGTTGATTTGCGTCTATGGCGTAAGTACCTGCAATCACGTCATGGAGTGCGCGCCTTTTTCGCAATGGTAAGCCTCTGGCTTCTAAGAGCATCATTAAACCAGACAAAACAGTGAAAACACCTAAGTTGGGAAAAGTTGGGCTGTTGCGCCAAAGCATATAAGCTACAGATAAACTCAGAGTCCACCGCCCAATAACTTCTCGCATTAAAACAGCCCCCACACCAGGAGGCTTACCCTGAGAATTGACAACTCGCACACCAAACCAGCGCTTGGGAAGGTTGCTACCTGTTTTTGCTAGTAGAAGCAATTGCCAAGCAGAAAGTGTCAGGGGCGCTAGTATTGCTACTGTCCACAAAAAATTTGTCGGCCATGCAACATTACGAGTGCCGTAGCTTACAGGCAGAGCTAGGGGACGAGAAACTTCTCTTTCTGTTACAATCAATACAGGATTCAGTGGCACTCGGTTGAGGTCGGTTCTAGTGTTAAGATATGCACCAAGGCTAAAAGGAACCAACCCACTGATCACTACTAGCGTCATTTCCGTTGCCCAAGCAGCTACACGCCTAGTAGCTAAAGGCAGTATTTTTGGTTTACCTGGTTCATTTGACTTACTGGAACTAGATTGATCATTACTTCTCCTCACAATTGGGGTTGCCATCGCAATATTTCCCTTGAACTTTTATATATATGCCGCTTTAGGCGTGTCAAAATATACTATTTGTTGCGTTGTGAACTACTAGACACAATAAATTTGTATCCAAAATAAACTAGTCCTGCCAACAGTGCCAAACTAATTGCAGCAGCAACAAATTTAAACAATGCTTGCACCACAGCCAAGCCTAATAAAACACCGACACTACCAATAACTATTTTTCCTGTTCCAGATAGGGTATTAAACCAATTCGACAATTGCCGTAATTGTGAATTTACACTGGAAAAACTCGGCACAGACGACTGATCAACTTGTTGTGACTTGGTTTTTTTCTCAGAAGACGAATCAATTTCCGCCTCCAGTTTGCTCAGACGTTTTTGTAAGTCTTCTTCAGGTTGAGGATTCATATTTTTTGACCTCAGCTAGTAAACTAATTCAACTAAACCCCAAATATATCTGATCATTAACTGTTGTCTTAGTGATTTTAGCGAATGTTATTGCTCGATCAGAAGGCGATCGCCAATGACAGTAGGCAAAAGTTAAAAAGCTTATACTATTTAACCTTTGTACTTAATCGTTAATTATTTAATTAGGGCTTGCTGTAACGTCATAGTATATCTTTTTCAGCTACTTGGATTTAAGTAATTAATGAAAAATTATACCAATATTCTTTCGGAACAAAAGTGAATTTGCGGTCGTCTATAAATTCAGAATATTATGTATGAATATCGCTCTTGATTAGTCATGAGCAAATAACATCATCAATTATGAACACGTATAAATTATTGAATATTTTGTCATCTGTTCTAGCATTAACAGCAAGTTTGCTACTCAGTAATGCTAAATCTGTAATGGCAGATATGGTGACTATTAATCCTGATTTCCAACCAGATCCAATGGTTCTAAATGGTAAGTCTGGCGGTTCAAAACCCAGTGATTGCGGTAACATTGCTGCTACACCCAATCAAGTTATTGAAGTTACAAAACCAATACCTTACTTAAAACTTGCAGTCACAAGCGACGGTAAACCAACTTTGTTAGTCGAAGGGCCTGGTGGACGTTTTTGTGTTTTACCAGATAATTATTCTGGAGACAAACCAGAAATTTCCGGTTTTTGGCAAGCTGGTAAATACGTTTTGTACGTTGGGGAACTAGTCGATGGAGAACATACATATACCCTTTCAATTTCCCAACAGAAAAATTAGTAATTGTCAATGGTCATTTGTCATTTGTTGTTCTCCCCATCTCCCTTGTCTAGTTTGTCTCTCCTACCGTTCTTCTCAATTTTTAATTTTTAATTGTTTTGTCTCCCCCTCACTTTTTGGGTGTGATATCGCCAAATTTTATTAGCAGTGCGATCGCAATACTTACAGCCAAAATTAACACCATACTCAAAGCTGAACCAAATCCCCAATTTTGGGTAGCGCCAAGGAACTGGTTGTAAACTAGTCGTGCTGCTGTGCTACTGGAAGCACCACCTAGTAATTCTGGGTTGATAAAATCTCCTAAAGCAGTAATGAATACTAAAAAAGAAGCTGCTGCTATACCAGTGAGAGTTTGGGGTACGGTAACTTTCCAAAAAGTTTCTACAGGATTTGCACCCAAGTCAGCTGCTGCTTCTAAAAAACGTTTGTCTAATTTTTCTAGAGATGCGTATAAAATTAACACCATGTAGGGTAATAAACTGTAAGTCATACCAATTAAGACAGCAGGACTGCGGTTAAGCAAATCTACAGTCGGTAAGCCTACACTATTTAATACTGTGTTTAATAAACCTGTGGGACGTAAAATCGCAATCCAAGCGTAAGTACGAAGTAAAGAAGAAGTCCATAAGGGTAAAATAAAACCGATTAAAAGCAAATTTCGCCAGCGCTTTGGTACGATCTGCGCGATCCAATAAGCGACAGGAAAACCCAAGATCAAACATATAACTGTAGTTCCAATTGCAAAAGATAGCGATCGCCTAATCACTCGCAGATACAAAGGATCAAACAGTCGAATATAGTTATCAAAACCACTAGGAATAACTAAATCACCTGGTCGAATTCCAGGTACTAAACTTAATTCTAAAATCAACAACGTTGGCAATACTAGCAGGAGCAATAACCAAATTCCAGAGGGTGCGAGTAATGCAAAAGGTTGCAACCAGTTTAAATTTGGACGCCATTTCGGAACTGGGGTAAGTTCATCACCTGTGGAATCAATTTGAGAAGAAGGAATTTGAGTAGACACGGTTATAAATTTATAAATTTATAAATTATAAATTCTGAATTTACGCACTAGTTAATGCAGTCCAATAGCGATCATATACTTCTTCAAGTTTTCCCAGAGGTGTAATGCGTTCACACTTTTCTAGTATTGACTCTGGAGGAAATATATTAGGATCATTTTTGATTTTTTTTGGTAATAACTCAAAAGCTGCTTGACTCGATGTCGTCACCCAAAGACGTTGGCTAATTCGTGCTGCTACTTCGGGTTGAAAAATAAAATTTATCCAAGCATAAGCTGCATCAATATTGGGAGCTGTAGTTGGAATTACTATTGTATCTGTCCAGAGTGAAGAACCACTTTTGGGAACCACATATTTAAATTTAGGATTTTCTTGAGTAATTTTCACCGCATCTGATGAATAACACATTGATAATAATAAATCTCCCGCCAAGATTTGATTGCGCCAAGCATCTGTATCAAAGGCTGCGATCGCAGGTTTGAGAATTTGCAATTTTTCATAAGCTTGTTTAATTTCACTTTCATTTTTAGAATTATAAGAATACCCCAGCATCTTCAACACACCCCCCATCACTTCCCTAACGTCGTTTAACAAAGTGATTTTTTTGTTGAGTTGCTGTTGATTTTGCCAAAGATAGTCCCAATCTTCAGGTGGATTTTTGAGAATTTCTGAATTATAAATTAAACCTGTTGTTCCCCAATTGAATGCTATGCTGTAGCGATTGTTGGGGTCATAGCTAGGATTTTTAAAGCGGGTAAATAAATTATCTAAGCCAATCAAGCGTTGATGATTTAGTTCGATTAATAAACCCTTATCTGCCATTTTTTGCACCATGTAATCAGAAGGGTAAATTACACTATAAGTTCCGCCACCAGCTGCTTGTAATTTATTGAGCATGACTTCGTTAGAATCATACACATCTGTAAATACTTTGATACCAGTTTCAGAATTGAAAGTTTTAAATAATTCTTGATCTACATATTGTGTCCAAGTATAGATATCCAATTGATCGCGGAAACCTTTATTATTAGAGTTAGCTCGCACCTCAGCGAGTCTCCAACCACAACTAGTTAAACATAAGCTAGAAAGGAATGCTAAATGTTTTAAAAATAGCCGTCTTTTAGTCATTAACTATTGACCAATCACTAAACAATCATTTTCTGTCCACCACGCATAGATGGGGATATCAGGATTTGGTAAGCTGCCAAAGGTGTTAGGTTGCATGACGGTAATACACACACCTTTTTTTAATTCAACGACATAATTAATGTGAGTTCCTAAATACATAATGTTCACTAGTCGCCCTTCAAAGCAGTTAGCTTGGACACTGGGTTGATAAAGTGAAAGCTGAATTTTTTCTGGACGCACACTTACTACTACCGCTTGTAATAATTCAGCAGGTGTATCAACAAAACGAGAAACTGTAATTTTTAATCCTGTTTTTGTTACCACTTCTACAGTGGATGTATTTACTTCTGTAATTTCGCCTGCAAATAAATTTGCATCACCAATAAAATCTGCAACAAATGCTGTGCGGGGATTTTCGTAAATTTCGTTGGGTGTACCAATTTGCTCTATTTTGCCATGATTCATTACGGCAATGCGATCGCTCAAGGATAAGGCTTCTTCTTGATCATGTGTCACCATAATAAAAGTCAAGCCCAGTTGTTTGTGTAAATTCGATAGTTCTACCTGCATTTGTTTACGCAGTTTTAAATCTAACGCTCCTAATGGTTCATCCAATAGCAACACTGCTGGACGGTTGACTAATGCCCGCGCTAATGCTACACGTTGTTGTTGACCACCAGAAAGTTGACTAGGAAAGCGCGATCGCAAACCTTCCATTTTTACTAGTATTAAAACTTCTTTTACTCTTGTTTCGATTTCGGCTTTACGTAATTTTTTTAATCGTAATCCAAAGGCGATGTTATCCCAGACATTCAAGTGGTTAAACAAAGCATAACTTTGAAATACAGTATTAACTGGTCGGCGATAGGGAGGAACATTGGTCATAGACTGACCCTGGATCAAAACTTTACCAGCATCAGCTCTTTCAAATCCTGCTATTAAACGTAACATGGTTGTTTTACCACAACCAGATGGGCCGAGAATACTAAAGAATTCCCCTTGTTTAACATCCAAGTCTATTCCATGCACTGCTGGCTCTTGGTTAAAAAACTTAAAAACATTACGCAGTTCAACATCAAGGGACTCAAAAGCCATTATTTCCTCTTGGTTTGGCGTCACACTATGAGCCATAGTCCTTATTTGATAAAAGTATTGGGGATTAGGGAACGAGGACTAGGGAGCAGGGAGCAGGGAGTAGGGAGACGTGAAGACAAGCGGAGAATAACCGAACCCCAATCCCTTTAGAAAAAGTTTATAAGAGATATACTTTTTAGATTATTTGCCACCAAATCCCTGTCCATAAGCGAGTATTATTATATACATATAATCATAATCTTGGAATTGATTTTTCTCTATATGTCTTTATTACAATCATCTCGCATTGCTATTAAAAAAGATACGCGTACCGTTGGACGCGGCTATCAGTCTATATTTTTAATCATATTTACTTTGTTAACTGCGGCTGGAATTGAAGCTCGTTTGGCGTATCTCCAAATTAAGGAAGGAGCAAAATTTCGTGAAAGAGCCGAAGCAAACCGAATTCGCATGATTGACAAACAGCCAGAAAGAGGTAATATTTTTGACCGCAATGGTAAGTTGCTAGCTACAACTCGCTATCCTCATTCTGTGTATTTATTACCAATGGCTCACACTAAACCTTCTTGGTCTGTTGTTGGCCCACGTCTATCGCAAATTCTCAAAATTCCTCTAGAAGATATTGAACAAAAACTGGAAGAAGCTGGTCCCGGTTCTACAAATCTCGTACGGATTAGCCGTGACCTCAATTATGCGGAAAATACAGCTTTAAAAGAGTACGAAAACGAACTTTCTGAAGTAGAGATTCATACGGAAGCAGTGCGCTATTATCCACACGGGAAAGAGCTAGCTCATGTACTAGGATATACTCGCGAATTAACCTCTGAACAATTGAAGAAAAAGAAGAAGGACGGTTACAGACTCGGAGATGTCATCGGTCAGATGGGGATAGAAAAAGCTTACGAGAAAACACTGCGGGGTGAGTGGGGCGGTCAGCAAGTAGAGGTAGACAGAGCTGGACATCCGCAGAAGGTTTTAGGAGAGAAACAAGCCAAAGCTGGTAATGATTTACACTTGACTATTGATTTAAATGTGCAATTAGCAGCTGATAAAGCTTTAGGCGATCGCAAAGGAGCAATTGTCGCACTCGACCCCAACAATGGCGCCATTTTAGCGATGGTGTCTCACCCCGGTTTCGACCCGAATATATTCTCTAAACAAAAACTCAGCCAAAAGGATTGGGAAAGCCTACAAAATCAAGCCCATCCTCTAGTTAACCGCGCCCTGAGCGCCTTTCCACCTGCCAGTACCTTCAAAATTATTACTACAACGGCAGGACTGGAATCAGGCAAATTTTCTCCTGATACAATTTTACCAACCTACGGTTCTCTGAGTGTTGGTGGTGTAACTTTTGGCGAGTGGAACCACGCTGGCTTTGGATCGTTAGGATTTCCAAGGGCGATCGCTATGAGTAGTGATACCTTTTTCTATCAAGTTGGCAGAAAAGTCGGTGGTCCCACTCTGATAGAATGGACTCGCAAATACGGATTGGGTCAAAAAACTGGCTTTGAGTTCACCTCAGAAGAATCTAGAGGTTTAGTTCCTGATGAAACCTGGAAACAAAAAGTTTGGAAAACTCCGTGGACTGTAGGCGATACCATCAATATGTCAATTGGTCAAGGTGCTTTGCAAGTCACACCTCTACAATCGGCTATTATGTTCTCTGTACCTGCTAATGGCGGTTTCCGCGTTAAGCCGCATTTGCTAAAAGACCATGAACAAGCAAAAAGCTGGGGTTCATCCTTGAACATGAAACCTTCCACTATCGCTGTGCTGCGTGATGGGTTGCGAAAGGTAATTACCGAAGGTACAGGTAAGCTTTTGAACGTACCATCAATAGCGCCTGCATCTGGAAAAAGTGGTACAGCAGAAGCAGGTGTTGGTCGTCCCAATCATACTTGGTTTGGTGCTTATGCGCCCTACAACAAACCGGAAATTGTAGTTGTAGCTTTTGGTGAAAACTCAGGCGATCATGGTGGTACCATTTGTGGCCCGATGGTCTTGCAAGTGCTGGAAGCATACTTCCAGAAAAAGTACCCAGGCAAATATGTTAAATCAGAATCTGTTCCTCAAACTCAAAGTTCGGGAGATTGAGTTATTTGTCATTCGTTTGTAACAATGACCAAGAACTACTCAAGTACAACCTCTGCGTAACATGGCAAGATCCCGAATTAGCGGTAGCCTAGAGCTAATATAGGCACGGATGACTTTCATTTCTTCACTGCTGATTAGTTTTTGGTTTTCCAGTCGCCTTAGCAACTGTTGAATCAGTTCCGCGTCGTTGACTTCCAAAAGAATATTGGTGTGAGTGTCTTCAATCAAAGACCAAAGTTGACGTAATGTTGATGCGTTCACAGCACTTACCCCGTTGCGACAGCTTACAGCAAAACTACAATAGCTGACATTGACAAAAGCCCCGGTTGAGAACCGGGGTATGTTTGTGTCGGTTATCGTGAACAATCTAAAGAAAATATTAAATTCAAAAGCTTAAGAAAATATTAAATATTACAAATTTTAACTAATTTGATGGGAATCTAAATAGCAATTTACTTTTTGTAACAAAACGGGGTCAGCTTATATAAAGACCCTGAATATAAAATCTAACCCTCAAAGTACTTATACTTTGGGGTTTATTTTGTGCGATCGCAATGCGTGCATCATTACTTCAATTGTGCGATCGCGCCATTTCCAAAACTTGTATTACTGCTACCTTTCAACAAACTAAACAAGCTTGTCAACAGCATTGCTAAATTGCTCGTAAGGGGATACTCCTACGATTGTTTGTGCTAACTCACCATCTTTGAAAATTAAAACTGCTGGAATGCTGCGAAGACCGAATTTTTTGAACATCGGCTTGTTATTATCCACGTCTACCTTAACGACTTTGATGCGATCTTTGTATTCCTGTGCAAGTTGATCCATTAACGGACTAACAAGACGACACGGGCCGCACCAAGTAGCAGTAAAGTCAACAACAACAACTTTTTGTTCACCTAAAAGAGCATCAAATTCAGTTTCTTGAATGTAAGCAACTATATCAGTTTTAGTAGACATTTTTTAATTCCTCAGCATCAAACTAAAATATCAGTAATATCAATCAATTTTTTGTGAGCTTGCACAGAATGTAAAAGTTCTAAATATAGCTAATAAAATTGGTATAACAAGGTGGCTATACAAACTATATACTACGAGCGATCGCCCTCTTTGCAACAACTCATTCCCTCAAAATGTAGTCAGTTATCCTCCCACACTACCATGAACTCTTATCCTTATCTTGGTTGAATTGCTTATTTTTAGGCTTGGTTATCACTTTGCTATGCTAGTTCTAAAGTGTTTATTGTCACTCTGATCATACCTTCATGAATTTAAGGTGTGTAGAGACGCGAAATTACCCTGGGGGATCTTGCTACGCGTCTGGTACAAAAAATTGTGGGCTTAACACCAAGCGTATTGCTTTATATCCTCACTCCACAGGACGTATAATGGTCGGCGAAGCTGGTTGCTGTGGCTGAAAGATTGCAGCAAAGGCTTTTTCTAAAGTATCTGCCATCACAATTTTATTTTCGTAAGCAACAATGACTGTTACAAATGTTGGCAAACTATTTTGTTCTGCTTCTAAATATAAGGGTTCAACATATAAAAGAGATTGTTCAATCGGAATTACTAAAAGATTTCCTTGAACTACTTTTGAACCTTCACGATTCCATAGAGTAATCTTTTGAGAAATTATAGGATCTTGGTTGATTAATGCTTCAATTTGTTGAGTTCCGTAGACTAATAATTGTTTAGGAAATTCATATAATAATAATTTCCCGTAGTTCTGACCATCAGAACGCGCTGCTAACCAAGCAATTAAATTTGCACGTTGATTGGGCTTAAAAGGTAACAGTAAAACAAATTCTTCCTTTTGTGCTTGCGGTAATTTCATGATCAGGTAGTATGGTTCTACCGATTGCTGTTCGTTACCATAAATTTCTGTTGGTATTTCCCATAAATCTTCTCGGTTATAAAACACCTGTGGATCAATCATGTGATAAGTTAGCAGGCGTTGTGATTGAATGCTAAAAAAATCTCCTGGGTAACGAATATGACTACGAAGTGCAGCTGGTATAGTTTCCAGAGGTTTGAGCATCCGAGGAAAAATATTTCCCAGAGTTGTGATTACTGGATCTGTGGGATCTGCAACATAGAAATCTACTGTGCCATTGTAAGCATCAACAACAACTTTGACGGAATTACGAATGTAATTAAATGGATTTTGACCAGGATCAGAATAGGGATAGCGATCGCTTGTGGTGTAAGCATCAATTATCCAGTAAAGATTTGTTGATTTACCTGTAACAGTTGTCCCTCCTCCATCCGCAGCAACTAAGTAGGGATCGCTGTCAAAACGCAAAAAAGGCGCGATCGCTTCTACTCTTTGGCGAATATTGCGGCGAAATAATAATTTGGTTTGAGGATTAAAGTTGCGCGTCAGTAGCATTTGCCAATCTTTGAGATATTCAGCAAACAGCAATCGTCGCCACATCGCACCAATAGAAATTCCACCCTGCCCATCGTAGACGTTATAGACATTCTCGTTACCACTGGGATAATCTAATTCTTGGGTTTTTGTCCCAGTCATCACGTAAGTATTAGTAATTTCCCCATAATAAATACGTGGTTGAGTAATGGGAATGCTGGCACGAATTTCTTCTGTGGTGATTTGTAAAGCCCCTTGACTATCTGTGTCTTCAACACCAATATCTTTAACGTAGTAATAGGGTAATCCACCGGGGCCAACAAGATTTACTGGACTCAGTGTAAAACCGTAACCATGAGTATAAATTAAGTGCTGATTTATCCAGGTTTGCGCCTGCTCCGGAACATCACCATAATCTAGTTCTCTTGCTGCGATAATGGTTTGTTGATATTCTGTTGTTTTATTTTGAACGTTTCGCAATAATGTATAGCGGTCAATATCAGCACCAGCAAACTTGTAATATGGTCGGATTTGTTGCAACTGACGATTTGTTTGTAACAAAGGACGGGTATCCCACAAACGGATATTACCAATTGTTTGATCATTAGCTCTTAAATCAGCTGCTGTCAGTTGACCTCGTGGATCAAAAGTTTCTGCATTGATCGCATCTAATTTAAATGCTTTGCGGGTCAATGCAATAGTACGAGCAATATAAGGTCTTTCCTGGGCTAATTCATTAGGCTGGACAACTAAGCGCTGTACAATTGTGGGCAAAATTTCGCCAGAAACCCCTGCTATTACTAAGTACAATACAAGCAAGTAGACTAGTTGGCGTGGAAAGGGAATTGGTCTTAATCTGGTTTTTTTACGTCTGGATAAAACATATATTCGCCACAGTAAGTACATTGCGATCGCTACCGCCAATAAACTCAGCCCAGTATAAATTGGTAACTGTACCTTGACTTCTGTGTAGCTAGCGCCAAAATTAAAGCCACGGTTGGAATACAAAAGTTCGTAGCGCAACAACCAATAATGTAAGCCTATTACCAGCATCAGCAAACTCGTCAAGGCGTTTAAATGAAGTCGCTGCGGTACAGAAAACCCTGGAAACCACCCCTCACTCAAACTATTAGACGAACGCAGATAAATTAATACTACAGAGACAATACCGTATAAAAAAAGTCCTAGTAACCAAAATTTTAATAACTCCCAAATTGGTAGGGAGAATACATAAAAACTAATATCTTGGTTAAAAAGAGGGTCTGGACTGTTAAAACTTGTAGGTTGGAAGTACTTTAAAATCACCACCCAACGTGCTGATAGCAAAAACGCTAATAGGAAGCTAATTAATACGGCGATCGCTTTTAACAAAAGCTGATGGTTAATTAAAATTGCGCTCACCACAACCAACAACAAACCTGTATTGACAACAGGCAGTCGTATTTCTGCGGAGTCAAAAAGTTCTAAAAATAACTTTAATTGCGGTGGTAATTGCCAAGATAAAGTGAAGAGTTTGATATTGACAAACCACAAGTTAAAAGCTATCTGAGTGTAATAAATCAGAATCAATCCTGCTAAAACACTCAGTCCTAAAACTGCTGGGAGGAGTAGGTGTAACTTCAGATTAGAAGACGTGAAGATCGAAAGACGTGGTGACGTTTGAGAAGATGCGGAGGTAAAAAGACGCGGTGACGCGGAGAATCTTTCATTTATACTCCTTGCGTCGTCCCTGTGTCCCCATTTTCCCACTTCCTCCCGTTCCGGCCTTCTTATCTTCCCAGAGCGGTACTTGAGACGATTGGCTATAACTAAATTCCCTAGTAAAAAACTAATTGAGATCAAAAAAGCGATCGCCCACAACCCTACTTGTGTCTGTAAGCGCAACAGAAATTCTTGTAAATATCCAACTTCATCAAACCAAAGAATTTCCGCAACCAGACGTGAGGCTAATTCCAACAATAGCCACAAACCTAACAGCAGCGCAATGACTCGAAAAAGGCGGTTCATATAAGTATTGGGGATTCGGGATCAGGTATCGGGGATTGGGATGAATCAGTTAACAGTTACCAGTTTAATTTGATAACTGATAACTGATAACAGATTAGTTGTCCCTCTTATCTCTCCTCTCCTCAATCCCTGATCCCCGATCCCCGATCTCCATTTTTTAACTAAATTGCTCTCCTACATCCAGGTTAAATAACATTTGCAGTGATTGCATACAACGGTGTCTGGCATCAACATCTTGCTGCGATCGCAGTTGTACCATGGGATCATGTAAAATTTTGTTAACAATACCCCGTGTTAAAGCCTCGATTACTTCTTGGTGTTTTTCACCAAATTCTGAACCCAAACGCGACAAAGCTTTTTCTAGTTCTTGTTCTCGAATGGTTTCAATTTTATTGCGTAGACAACTAATCGTGCTTACTGTTTCGAGCGATCGCCACCAAACATCAAAAGCTTCTACTTCTTCTTCTAAAAGTCCTTCGGCTTCTTGAGCCATCTTACGACGGCTTTCGTGGTTTTGGGCTACTACCGCTTTCAAATCATCGACGTTAAACGCCTTAACGTTTGCTAGTTCGTTAACATCTGCATGAACGTTGCGCGGTACGGAAATATCAATTAACATCAGCGCCCGACTGGCTTCTAACAAAATTTCTAACTTGGCACGATCCAGAATTGGCTCAGTTGCAGACGTACTTGTAAATACTAAATCACTTTCGCAAATGACTGACATCATTTGCGAAAGTGGATGAGTTTGGATATTGTGTTCAGAAAACGTTTTCGCTAATTCTTCTGCTCTACTAACAGAACGATTTAAAATACAAATTTTGACAACACCTTTAGAAACGAGGTGTTGTACCAACAAGCGTGACATTTTGCCAGCACCTAGTATAGCCACTCTACAAGCTGCGAGATTTTCTATCTTCATCTGTGCCAATTCTACAGCCGCAGAACTAATAGAAACAGCACCAGTACCAATACTAGTTTCAGTACGTACCCGTTTACCAGCCGTGATTGCTTGTTTGAATAATCGATTCAAAATAGTTTTTATACCGTTGTATTGCTGTCCTAGCTTATGAGTATTTTTTACCTGGGCAAGAATTTGACCTTCACCAAGTACCAAGCTATCTAAACCAGCAGCAACCCGCATCAAATGCATCACAGCATCTTGATGAAGCAAAACAAATAAGTGTTGGCGTAGAGATGTCACAGCTATTTTGCTGTGTTCTGAGAGAAATTGTGTGACTTCTCGAACACCCTGTTCGCTTTCTTCGGTGACAATATAAATTTCTAAACGGTTACAAGTGCTGAGAATGGTAACTTCATCAATATGGGGATAGCTAAGTAGGTGTGCGATCGCACTTTCGGTTTGTGGTTCTGGAATACTCAGCTTTTCCCGGACTTCAACTGGGGCTGTTTTATGGCTTAACCCCACTACTGCTATATTCATTTGCTAAATCGTATTTACTAATTGGGGATTGGGGATTGGGGATTGAGGATTGGGGACTAGGGATCGGGAATTCTCCTGACGGAGACGCACTCGCGTTCGGGGATTGGGGACAAGGGAGACAAGGAGGACATATCAATTCAAAATTCAAAATGACTTGTTACCCAATGCTCAATGACCGATTCCTGATCCCCGATTCCTGATCCCCGATCCTCTATCCCTCGAAATTAGTGCAACTGTAATGTCTTGGGTTCTTCAAACATATGGATGGTGTCCACAAAGCGAGCTGTTTTCGATTGATTGGAAATTACCAAGCTTTGAGTTCTTGCGCCTCCGTGGAAGAAGCGGACGCCTTGCATGAGATTACCAGAGGTAATACCACAAGCTGCGAACAAGACGGTTTCACCGGATGCCAGTTCATGAGCATCATAGACTTTATCAGGGTCGTTAATGTTCATAGACTTCAACCGTTCGATGTTAGCTTCTTTGCTTTCGCCAATTAAACCAGTCTTGACTACTGCCGGATCATAGATTAATTGACCTTGGAAGTGTCCACCCAAGGCACGCATAGCCGCAGCAGAAATCACACCTTCAGGAGCCGCACCAATGCCCATCAGAGCATGAATATTGGTTCCAGCAAAACCACACGATATGGCTGCACCCACATCACCATCAGAAATGAGTTGGACTCTGGCTCCTGCTTCTCGGATTTCTTTGATCAGGTCGTTGTGGCGTTCACGCTTCATCACCACTACAACAAGTTCTTCAATGGATCTATCTAGACATTCAGATAGAATTTTCAAATTTTCAGTGGCAGACTTGTTGATGTCTACTTTGCCCTTAGCAGCTGGGGGAGCAGCTAGCTTCTTCATGTAGAAGTCAGGAGCCGCAAACAAACCACCTTTTTGGGAAATTGCCAATACTGCCATTGAGCCTGGTTGACCATAAGCCACAAGGTTAGTACCTTCACAAGGGTCAACAGCGATGTCAATTTCAATTAATTCATCTGGGTTACAAAAATCCTTAGCATCTGGACGGCTACAGATACCGACTTCTTCTCCAATGTAAAGCATGGGAGCATCATCACGTTCGCCTTCCCCAATGACAATGCGACCGCGCATATAAATTTTATTCATCCGCTCCCGCATGGCTTCTACAGCCACTTCGTCTGCGGTGTTTTTTTCGCCTTTACCCATCCAACGAGCAGAAGCGATCGCGGCTTGCTCAACTACCTCAATAATCTCCAACCCAAGAGTATTTTCCACAGAGTCTGCCCTCTCGATAGCTTGATTTTGCGACTTTTCATCAGGTGATTTCAGTTTTACAGTCTACCAAAGGGCGGATACCCGTGGAAAATACTCTCTGACACAGCCTTTGTTAACTTTTGTTATATATGTATAAAAAGTAGTATTGTTGTCTCTAGATAACACTTAAAGATTGCGGCTTTTCTAATTCAGACAAAGGGTATTGAATTTGACTGATTAACTTTCAGTAGACCGAAAAATTATGCGATTTTTAATCTTAAGTAGCTTAGAATACATAAACTTGTAAGATTTTCTAATGAATTTTACTGTAGAATATATAAAAATTGATGGAGCGATCGCCCCATCAATTTGTTCAAACTCTGTTTTCCTTACGCAACACCAACCAACTTGGCGCTCAAATCCCACATGCGCTCGCCCTTAGCATCATCACGGGCTTGGGGAGAAACTCTTTGTACAAAGGACTTACCATCTTTCTTCTGGCGATTTCCCCAACTCCAGTAGGCTCCAGACTGGGCATATTCAGGATCAGCAACAACTGCTGCAACCCGTTCACCAGACAATTCCTGAGAGACGTATCCCCCAGTGATGTGCTTCTGGAACAAGGGGAAGAGTTTTTGAAACAGGGGATAATGGTTACGGAATAGAGGTGTTTCTGCAACACACCCTGGATACAGAGAACTGAAGATAATGCCAGTTGAATCGTGATAGCGTCGATGTAGTTCTCGCATCGTCAGCACATTGCAGACTTTGCTGTCTTTGTAGGCTTTCACTGGTTCAAATTTCTTACCGTCAATCATTGTGATCGGCTCTTTGAATCCTTGTTCAAAGCCTTTGAGTTCACCCAAGTCTGGACGTGGGGGAATCTTTCCGCCTAATTCGTCTGGGTTGTGCGTCACAGTTCCTAAAATCACTAGCCGTTTGTCCGTAGCAGGTGAATTTTTCAGATCCTCTAACATGAGGTTACACAAGAGGAAATGACCAAGGTGATTTGTCGCAACACTCAATTCATAGCCTTCTGGACTTCGCAATGGCTGCTTTAACAAAGGCATATAAATTGCGGCGTTACACACCAAAGCCTCCAAGGACTTACCACTGGCTCTAAAGTCCTTGACAAACTGTCGCACACTCTCTAAAGAGGCCAAGTCGATATGCATGATTGTATAGCTGTCCTGTGGAATTCCCACACTTTGAGCAGCTTTTTCTGCCTTCGCTAAATCGCGACAAGCCATAACCACGTGCCATCCTCTTTTAGCAAGGGCTTTTGCAGAATACAAACCCACGCCAGAGGAAGCACCTGTAATTACGACCGTTGACTTCCGATTGTGTTCCATTCTTTTGAGACTACATTAACCACCGTAGATTTCCCCCATGATCTCACACTAGTGATCCAGCAGTTCTAATTTTGTTACTAAACTTCGGGTAGGAATTACTAAACAATCGGAAATTTTTGCCCCACAATAATTTCACCTACATAAGCAAATTAGGGCAATAGCAAGGACTGGTTTAACCTTGATTTATGCAATCTATAAGAAATAGTTAGCGATGCATTTGTGTATAGTAGTATCTCAAGGTATTAGCTTATAACATAAGCTTTTTACGTGTAAAGACAGATCATGGTTTTTTTTGTGATTCTAACTCTAGAAATAAGGACTATCTGACTAAAGATGGTTAGGTCGGCTTGTTGAGTCTGTTAATCTGTAGACATGATAGAAAAACGCACTGGACAGAACGTCAAACCGCTCAAGTTCTTTATATGTAGTTACCATCAAAAGCGATGCTAAAACTACCGACAGTGCATATATGACACAGGCATAGACGGCTATAGAGTGTTGCTAGCTAACTCTATTTTGTCGCAAATAACGAGAGATAAAATCTCTATACAAGCAGTCGGTATTTGCTAACGTCTAGGGTCTATAAGGCTGCAAGTTTATTACTTCCAAAACTCTATCTTCAACTATATTTCATTTCACAACTGTTAAGGAGTCAAATCATGAGTCTTCTTGCTTGGATTGTCTTAGGTTTATTGGCTGGTGCGATCGCAAAAGCAATTTATCCTGGTTATCAAAGTGGTGGCATTCTAGCAACAATGCTGTTGGGTATCGTAGGTGCGATCATCGGGGGATCTTTACTGAATTTGTTGCAAACGGGAACTTTGGCAATTACGGCTACAAGTTTTAGTATTCCTGGTTTGTTTGTAGCGGTGATTGGTGCAATTATTGCGATCTTCTTGTACTATCAATTTAGTCGCAGGGCATACTAAAGCTTAGGTGTCAAGGGTAATGGGAAAGAATCAGGGTAAGGGTAAAATTTTTCCCTTACTTTTTTTTTGAGCTTCACTACATAAATCCGCAAGCCTGTGGGCGATCGCTCTACAATAGACCCTTGCAAAAATATTTTTACCCCACCCTGACCCTAAGCGTAAACGGGGAGGGAACTAAATCTTCCCCCCGTTCACGGGGGGATTGAAGGGGGGTTCATTCGACTTTTGCAAGAGGTCTAATTATCAAAAAAATCACCACTCAAAGCTATAACTTGAGTGGTGATTGTTAATAAATATATATTGTTTGTTAATTGGTCACAATCAACCAACAACCAACAACAATCAACATTACTTAGACTCTGTGAAATCAGCGTCAATCACATCGTCACCGCTACTACCAGTAGAGGAAGCATCGCCATCTGTAGTACCAGCAGCATCAGTAGGCGCACCGCCACCACCTTGTTGATAGATGTTGCTACCAACAGCAAACAACGCTTGTTGCAATTCTGGCATTAGTTTCTTGATTTGCTCATCGTCATCTTTGGTAAGTGCATCGCGCAGGTCTTTCACCAAAGTTTCAACTTTGGTCTTGTCAGCTTCTGGGACTTTATCGCCCAACTCTTGCAATTGTTTTTCAGCTTGATATGCTAAGGAATCGGCTTGGTTCTTGCGATCAATTTTCTCACGACGTTCTTTGTCAGTAGAAGCGTTTTGTTCTGCTTCGCGTACCATCCGTTCAACGTCGGATTTATCTAGAGTCGAAGCACCAGTAATACTAATGGACTGTTCCTTACCTGTACCCTTGTCTTTAGCGGTTACGTTCAAAATACCGTTGGCGTCAATATCGAACACCACTTCGATTTGAGGTACACCACGGGGAGCAGGGGGAATACCATCAAGGCGGAAGGTTCCCAAGCTTTTATTATCGCTTGACATTTCCCGTTCGCCTTGAAGGACGTGAATTTCAACGTTGGTTTGACCGTCCACAGCGGTGGAGAACACTTCTGATTTTTTGGTAGGAATAGTGGTGTTGCGAGGAATAATCTTGGTCATGACACCGCCCAAGGTTTCCACACCTAGAGACAATGGTGTTACATCTAACAACAAGATACCTGTAACATCACCAGCAAGTACACCAGCTTGAATTGCAGCACCAACTGCTACCACTTCATCAGGGTTAACGCTTTGGTTTGGATCTTTACCCAAAATTCGCTTGACTACGTCTTGGACGGCGGGGATACGAGTAGAACCACCCACTAACACAACTTCATCAATATCGTTTTTGCTGACCTTCGCATCGCGCAGGGCGTTTTCTACAGGGATACGACAACGGTCAATTAAGTCAGAACAAAGTTCTTCAAACTTGGCCCGTGTCAGAGTCATATCCAAGTGTTTCGGACCGTCTTGAGTAGCAGTGATAAATGGTAGGTTAATTTCAGCTTGGGTAACGCTAGAAAGTTCGATCTTGGCTTTTTCAGCTGCTTCTGTCAGACGTTGTAAGGCTTGTCTGTCTTTACGTAAATCAATACCTTCGTCTTTTCTGAATGCTTCTGCTAAGTAGTCAACAATTTTCTTATCAAAGTCGTCACCACCAAGGTGGGTATCACCAGAAGTAGCGAGTACTTCAAATACGCCGTCGCCTACTTCCAAGATGGATACGTCGAATGTACCACCACCAAGGTCAAATACAAGAATAGTTTCGTTGCTCTTTTTATCAAAACCGTATGCTAGAGAAGCGGCGGTAGGTTCGTTGATAATCCGTAATACTTCAATACCTGCTATCTTACCAGCGTCTTTGGTCGCTTGGCGCTGGGAGTCGTTGAAGTAAGCAGGAACAGTAATAACAGCTTGAGTTACAGTTTCACCAATATATTTGCTGGCGTCTTCTACCAGCTTACGCAGAACTTTAGCAGAAATTTCTTCTGGTGCAAACGCTTTTCCAGCTTGGGGACAATCCAGTTTAACGTTTCCACCGCTTTGGACAATTTTATAGGAAACTTCTGTTGCTTCGTTTGTAACTTCTTCGTAGCGGCGACCGATAAATCGTTTTACAGAATAAAAGGTATTTTCGGGGTTCATCACCGCTTGGCGCTTGGCGATTTGCCCAACCAAGGTATCGCCATTTTTGGCAAACGCCACAACTGACGGTGTTGTCCGAAAACCTTCAGCGTTCGCGATTACTGTAGGTTTACCACCTTCCATTACTGCTACGCAGGAGTTTGTCGTACCTAAGTCAATTCCAACTACTTTTGCCATTGTAGGTGCTGGCTCCGTATTACTACAAATGAATGAATGGGATATAAAGGACTAATTTTTGAACTAGCTGGTTTGTTGAAAGCAGCCAGTTCAGCATCAATACCTTTGGTTTGTACTTGGGCAAAACCCAATATTATGCTGATATATATACTGAGCCTGTGTAGCCAGTCCATGAAGGGTGGTTTTCCGAACCTTAACAAGGGCGGTTATGCTTCATGTTTCCAGTTGGCTCATATATTTATTGCTTTCACTTTGTCTAATGTATGAGAATTAATACTTCCTGAGATTCGGGTGAACCGTAATCTGATGGTCGTGTTTGCCGTCAAAATCGTTTAATAGGAATAGTACTGACGCAAATCTACACGCTGTAGGGGTAACTGTTGCGCTTGCTTGAATCTGTGACTAGGAACTTGGGTTAGTAATAGAGCCTAACTAGCTGGGAAGAAAAGGCGGTTCGTTTTCCAGGCGTCACCGCCTTTTCTATGGTTTTATAGTACTAGGATTTTATTAGTTTCTTCAAGATAGTACTATTAATTTAATATGGATAATATGTGTATGTAATTTAAGAAATAATGCCTATACAAAATCGAGTCAAAAGCTTCTTAGTAGGTAGAAATTTATCTGCGTACCAGTTCATCAAAGATACTGGTATAGCTCCTGCTACTGGTTATAAGTTGGCTAAAAAATCTAGCTATTTGCCTTCTATCCGTGTATTAGAAGTTATTTGTGATACGTATAAAGTACAACTCAATGAAATATTAGAATGGGTGGAAGAAAAAGAAATCAGTTAACAGTTATCAATTTTTACTGTTGACTGATTTAAGTTAATTCTCAGATTAGATTCAGCTTCAGCATTTATCGTGGGAATCGCGTGAGGAAATCTCTATCGAAGTTAGACGGTTTGCCTAATTGTTAAGTTTAGAAAACTTAATAAAATATAAGAAGATGAAAAGAAGATTTCTTTTAGAAACAGGTGCTGCGATCGCAGGGACGCTGTGGTTGTCAAATTATTTAACCAGGAGGGAGGAAGTTATGGCGACTTCTAACAGTGAAAAATTTGAAGTTAATAAAACTGAAGAAGAATGGAGTAAAGCTTTAACACCTGAACAGTTTCGTGTTCTACGTAAGCACGGTACAGAACGGGCTGGGACAAGTCCACTAGATAAAAATTATGCTGATGGTACTTACGTCTGTGCTGCTTGTGGACAACCATTGTTTACATCAGAAACTAAGTTCAATAGCGGTACTGGCTGGCCGAGTTTTTACCAACCAATTGAAGGCGCAATTCGCACAACGGTAGATAGGTCATTTTTCATGACCAGGGTAGAGGTGCATTGTAGCCGTTGCGGTGGACATTTAGGTCATGTATTTGAAGATGGCCCTGCACCGACTGGACAGCGTTATTGTATGAATGGTGTGGCGATGGAGTTTGACCCAGAAGCAGAAGCATAAAATCACCGACTTCTTGTGCGGATGCTAAGTAATCACGCAAAATTAATCTCTGTCATTGCGAACGCTTCGCTCGCAATGACGTTGTGTAATTAATTACAGCGCTTTGCATCTAAATGGAGTATACCCTCTGCCCCTAGTCCCCAAAGGGGGCCCCGAGTTCCCCAACCCTAGGCGCAACGGAGTGCGATCGCTGGGTAAATTTGAAAAATGAGGGACTAAACAACCATTTTATAAGCTGTGTGGCTTCTAGATTTGCTTTAGAGACTTCTACGCTCGGACAATAGCAACAGAACGTCCATTCTTTGTAGTTGTCACTTGACTACTCAAACGCTCCTCTATGGGTAGAGCTTTCGCTCGTAAATCGAAAATCACCAACCAGCCAAAATTTAACCCTAACCTTGCTAAATAGGAATCTAATTGTTCAATTCCTGATTCTGTTGGGTCTCCTCTTTTATCTCGCCAAGCTTTTAATTCGATTCCCAGTGTTACATCTCCATATCTCAAACATAAATCCATGCGATCGCGTCCAATCGCATATTCGCGCTCTAGGGTTCCACCTCCGTTAACTACCCGATGCAAAAATGCCATTAGTACTAGGTGCGGTGCTATCTCATGGTAAGCTGCACTGCCAAGTAATGGTTCCCCATGTTGTCGCCAGAATACTAAAAATGCTTGCAATAAGGCATCCGTATCTAACTTTCCTGATGGAGTTAGCCAAGTCGGTGCAATTTGAGGTAAGGAAGCCATTGGTGTTACTGTTAACACTCTGGGTAATACCTCGCGGTAAATTGGATTGGCGATCGCTAATCCTCCTAGTGGGTCTATTTTACACAAGCCCAGGTCTATCACAAATTGGATATCATCATTGGGTACATTCCCTAGTTCTAATCCTGCTAATATTGGTTCAATGATTGCTTTGACACGCTTGTCCCGCAGTCGTTCTGCTAAACTGTCTAGATGAGTATCTTGCCTTTTAATCAGAATTTCTTTGGCTTGGTGAATATGCTCTGCTGTAATGGCTACACTTGTATCTGTCACCATCTCTTCGACAATTTCTTTAGCCAAAGCATTTACCAACCAAGGCTGTCCCTGAGTTAAATCGAATGCTGTTTCTATTGCTGAAGTAGTAAATATTTGTCCTGTGTCTAGTGTATGTTGTTGGTATAGTTGCTTTACTTCGGTGGCATTAAAATCTCTCAAGATCAGGGAGCGTACTTTAATGTTAAACGGACTTGCTGTGTTTAATCTGTCACTACCTCCAGAAGCAATCTTATAATCCCGTACATCTCGTAACCCTATTAATCCTACGGATAAGGGAAAATTGTTCGGACGAGCACGATAACCATCACGTAATTGTCGTAAAACTGAAATTAGTGCTTCATCCTGTAGCGAGTCTATTTCATCTATAAATAGCACTAATGGTCGTGGCGATGATTGTGACCAAGCTCTCAAAGTCGCTTGAATCCTTTGTCCTGCTTCCGCATTTGGCCAAGTCGGTGGTTGTAGTTGTTGGGGTAAGCTATCAATTGCTGCATCATGCCAGGCTCCAAGAATTGCTAGTTCCGCCGCTCCTGGGTCATGGCTAAATGGTGCGCCTACTTCCGCAGATACCATAACTGCTGTGTAGTGTCCACTTTCTGTCAGTTGTTGTGCCAACGCTAGCATTGCAGTGGTTTTACCTGTTTGGCGCGGTGCATGAATTACGAAGTAATTACGTTGTTCTATCAAGCGTGACAAATTCGGCAACCTAACTGTTGGCGGTAGCATGTAGTGAATGTCGCCTTGACAAGGACCTGCGGTATTAAACCAACGAGACATAACGATAATAAGCGCGACTTGGCTCCATCAAGTTTAGCTCGAACTAGGTCATACCAATTTAATATGAAGACGCATACAAAGACCCCACCCGCGCTCATCGAGAATCAGTTTTTTGAGTTGAGTCAGCTTGCCAATCTCAGGCGGTAAAGTCGTCAGATTTCTACCAGAGAGATCGAGTTCACTCACACCCTCTGTTGCTGCTTGTTCAATTACCTGTAGAAGTTCTTCCTCACTCATCAGCAATTACTGAAGTTCAGTAAGTCGGCAAGAAAAGTCAATTGTAGCGTGTGTGATTGCTAAGAGTACGGCACAATGAGCAATTTAAGGTGCTTCAGCCTACGGCATAATACACAACGCTGATATTAACATTGTGAAGAGCATTTGTGATTAAAGAAGGCTATTTGTGAGTTGAAATTGAGTTGTGGTTACAAACGTTGGTTCATCCATAGAGAACATCAAAGCGTTCGTTCAATCCGTTTTGACGTTGCTTATTAATCTTCTTTCATCCATAGAGAACATCAAAACGTTTGTTCAATCCGTTTCAACGTTGCTTATTAACCTTCTTTCATCCATAGAGAACATCAAAGCGTTTGTTCAATCCGTTTTGACAATCATGGTGAACTACCCCACCCTGCCTTCGGCTGAGGGTGTGGCTTCTGTACTCATAGGCGAGTGCCGCAGTTAAACAACCGTCGCCTCTACAACTGCACCCTGCATTTTCTCAAACGCATCAACTAGGGTTTGTAATTGCTGATCTGCTTTGAACACTCCTAAACCGCGTATTGTGACTTTCCCTGAAGAATAAACAAAGCGAGATTTGAGACTTTCTGTTAAGTTCTCTGCTAATAGGTTCCAAGCAGGTTCTTCCATTGGTGTTTCTAAAACTATGTGTTGTTTTGCTTCTGGTTTAATTCGGCTAAATCCTAATTTTTTCGCTAATTGTTTCAATTCCATTACTCGCAATAGTTGATTTGCAGGTTTGGGAATTGTACCGTAGCGATCGCTCCACTCGGCAGCAATTTGTGTTAATTCTTCTTGGGATTTAGCAGCAGCTACCGCACGGTAAGCGCTCATCTTTTGATCAATATCGGGAATATAATCAGCAGGAATAAAGGCCGTGAGGTTGAGATCGATTTGAGTATCTTCAACTTGGGGTATTTCTTGTCCCCGGATTTCTCGAATCGCTTCTTCTAACATTTCCATGTATAAATCGAAGCCGATCACTTCCATTTGTCCAGATTGTTCTGCACCCAACAAGTTACCAACACCGCGAATTTCCATATCCCGCATGGCTAATTGATACCCGGAACCCAACTGTGTAAATTCTTGGATGGCTCGTAATCGTTGGCGGGCAGGATCTGATAATGTGCGTTGTTTCGGGTAAAATAACCAAGCGTGAGCCTGAATTCCGGCACGCCCTACCCGTCCCCGCAATTGATACAACTGTGCTAAACCAAAACGATGGGCATCTTCAATTAAAATGGTGTTAACGCGGGGAATATCTAAACCAGATTCAATAATTGTGGTACAAACCAAAATATCTGCTTCCCCATTGCCAAAGGAAAGCATGATCGATTCTAATTCGCTGGGTTCCATTTGTCCGTGAGCGATCGCAATTCTCCCCCCCGGTATCATTTCTCGCAACCCATCTGTTGTTTCTTCGATACCTTCAATCCGAGGTACGACATAAAACACCTGTCCACCTCTGTCGAGTTCTTGACGAATTGCACTACGGACTGTTTCGGAGTTTATAGGTGCGAGGTGAGTTTTAATTGGACGCCGGGATGGTGGCGGTGTCGCAATCAAACTCATCTCCCGGATACCCGATAAAGACATATATAAGGTGCGGGGAATGGGTGTGGCTGAGAGAGTCAACACATCAACCAGAGTTTTTAAGCTTTTAATTTTTTCTTTTTGATTCACCCCAAACCGTTGTTCTTCATCCACCACCAACATACCCAAGTCTTTGAAGTGTACATCTTTACCTAATAATTGGTGCGTACCTACAACTACGTCTAATTCACCGCTTGCTAGGCGTTTTTGAATATCGCGGCGTTCTTGGGGACTACGAAAGCGGTTAAGTAAACCAATGTTTATTGGGTAAGGGGCAAAGCGTTCTTTGAGAGTGTGATAGTGTTGCTGCGTTAGAATAGTAGTAGGCGCAAGGAGTGCAACTTGTTTTCCGGCGGTGACTGCTTTAAAAATAGCGCGGATAGCCACCTCAGTTTTACCGAAACCAACATCGCCACATACTAAACGATCCATCGGGCGATCGCTTTCCATGTCTCGTTTCACATCTTGTACAGCTTTTAGCTGATCGGTTGTGGGTTGGTAGGGGAACGAGTCTTCTAGTTCCTGCTGCCAAGGCATATCTACTGGATAGGAAAAACCTTTTTGTTGCGATCGCGCTGCATATAATTTTAGTAGATCTACCGCCAATTTCTTGATGGCTTTGCGGACTTTGTTCTTGGTGTTTTCCCAAGCCTTACCAGTCATTTTATTGAGTTCTGGTGGCTTGTCGCTGGTGGTGCGAAGACGTGACAAAGCATTAACTTGATCGGCTGCTACCCGCAGCAAACCATCTGCATATTGGACTACCAAATAATCACGGGTTTCGTTGTTAAGTGTGAGACTTTCCAACTTGAGGAATTTACCGACGCCGTGGTTTCTGTGAACTACATAATCACCGGGGCGTAATTTGTTGGGGTCTACTTGTTTAGAAGCAGCTTTGCGACGTTTGCGGACATAACCGAAAGTTGCGAGAGTATGCTGTCCGTAAAATTCTCGGTCAGTGACAATTACAGTCCGAAAAGTTGGCAGAATAAAACCTTCCAATTCTGCCAAACCGGAATATTTGAGAGCAATAGGTACGTGATTAATTTGTAACTTATCAATTGCTAGGTAATCACGGGGATTAGGGATAAACTGAGCCGGACAATCGTGTTCTTGCAACAGCGAGACAGAACGGCTGGGTTGTGCCGAAATTAACCAAACCGAGAAATTGCGATCGCGTTCTTGTCTGAGTGTTTCAGCAATTTTGGCATAGGCGTGTGGTGTCGTTGCTAGTCCACGACTAGCAAGATTTATACCTTGATTTTCTTCAGCAATTTCTGATAAATATACTTTTTTAAAAGCTTGGGAAGCAGCTAAACAGTCATCAAACCAACAATGAATTTTCGGTAAGGCAATTAAAGCCGCTTCAAAAGCTCGATTACCTTCGGACTCATCTGCTCCCTGGCTACCTAAAAGTAGCCATTGTTCCTCAGCATTTTCCACCCAGCGATCGCTATGAGCATGACATTGTTCTGGCTCGTCAATAGCTACAAGAGTATTTGCTGGTAAATAATCTAACAATGAAGCTGGTTGTGTAAAAGCCAAACCTAAAAACCGACGGCTACCTTCAAAAGATGTCCCCGCCTCAAATTGTTCTTTTTCGACTGCGGAAAGATAAGTTTTGATATTTTCTAGCCTTTCCCCACTCAAAGCAGCCATCACCACAGGCGCAAAGCTAGTCGGAGTCAGAATTAACTGGTTAATTTTATCTAAAGCCGAACGTTGAGTTGTGGGGTCAAATTCTCGGATTTGCTCAATGTCATCACCGAACCACTCCAAGCGGACTGGCAATTCCGAAGACACAGGGAACACGTCAACAATATCACCACGCCGACTCCACTGTCCCTCTGTTTCTACCAAAGCAACCCGTTCGTACCCCAAACTAGCTAGTTTTTCACTAAAACTATTTAAATCCAACTCCATCCCTTGTTTGAGGGTGAGACAGAAAGGAGCAAATGCTTCTGGTGGTGGTAAGTGGGGTTGTAAAGCGGCGTGAGTGGCGATGATCGCGAACTTGGGAGATGGAGAGAGGACAGACAAGGGGGAATTTTTTTTCTTGTCTTCCTCCTCTCCCTTGTCTGTCCCTTTCCCTTGACCCTTGACCAAATCTGCCAAGACTTGCATTTGTCCCCAAGTCATTTCGGTTTCGGGGTCAAAAGGTTCGTAGGGGGATGCTTCGGATGTCGGGTAAAAATGTATGGTTTGCCATCCCATCGCCTCCAGTTGTGCTGTCCAGCGTCCGGCTTCCTCCAGAGTGGCACAGATCACAAACAAATTTTGTTCTTGAGTTTGAGCTAAAGCCGAAGCTACCAAGCCTTTTGGTAGGCGAGGAAGCCCATTTAAATGTAAATCTTTTTGCCGATTTAGCTTGGAGATAAATTCTGTGGTGAGCGGCGATCGCCCCAAAGCGCGCACAATGGAAGAAAATGCCATAACTTTTTAAACAAGTGGGAGTCGTTCTGACCAGCAATGCACAATGATAGCGTTTACTTTAACTATTTTAGAAATGTCAACGAGAATAGAGCCTTACTCAAAACATTAAGGATCACGGATCAGGGATTAGGAAATAAAAATATGTTAGTCCCTAGTACAATTACAACTGGACAATAGCTAATATACGGAAACGGAAACAATCTTTTTTTATGACTAATCACCTATGAATAATAACTAATGACTCATTTGTCTATCAAATGCTTCGAGAGGTACATAAGTAATACATCCTTTTCTTTTGGTCGGCTTTAAACCATCCATAGTAAAGGATCTTTTTTGCCCTATACCCTTACACCCTTACATCCCTAGTTTTTGTAAGTGTTAAATACCACGTACTGATTTAAATTAAATTTAAGTGTGGTTGCCGATAGCATCGGCAATTTTAAATAATGTCACCAACTGCGGAAATTCTACTTGTTTTATTACTAATCTTTGCCAACGCCCTATTTGTCATGTCAGAGTTGGCGATTGTCTCAGCTCGAAAAGTGCGCCTCCAACAGATGGCCGAACGGGGAGATCACAAGGCTCGCATTGCTTTGGAACTCGCATCCTCTCCCAATCAATTCTTGGCTACTGTCCAGGTAGGGATCACTCTGCTAGCAATTTTATCGGGTGCTTTTGGTGAATCAGTCATATCCAAAAGACTAGTTCCTATTTTTAGTTCTATCCCTTTTTTAGCACCCTATAAAGATGCAGCCGCTTCTGTCATAGCGGTTTTAATTATCACCTATTTAACATTGATTATTGGTGAGTTGGTTCCCAAGCGAGTTGCCTTAAATCATCCAGAACCAATTGCCTCCGTAGTTGCTATTCCCATGAAGTTACTAGCAACAATTGGCTCACCAATCGTTCATTTACTCAGCATTTCTACAGATGCAGTGTTGCGAATATTAGGCATTAAACCGTCTACCGAACCACAAGTCACAGAAGAAGAAATTAGAGTCTTAATCGAGCAAGGTACAGAAGAGGGAACCTTTGAGGAAGCCGAACAAGATATGGTAGAGCGAGTATTTCGCTTAGGCGATCGCCCTGTCAGTTCGTTTATGACCCCCCGTCCTGATATTATCTGGTTAGATTTAGATGATTCTGCCACCGAAAATCGTCAAAAGGTGATTGAAAATGGTTATTCTCGGTATCCGGTTTGTCAGGGAGGATTAGATAATGTTCTCGGTATCATTGCTGTGACTGATTTATTAGCTCGCAGTTTGTGTGGAGAACAGCTAGATTTAACAGTCGGATTGCGAAAGGCTGAATTTGTGCCAGAAAGCACCCGTGGCTTGAAGGTTTTGGAATTATTTAAACAAACTGCTACTCATATGGCGTTGGTAGTAGATGAATATGGTGTAATTCAAGGATTAGTCACTCTTAACGACGTGATGATTGAAATCGTTGGTGATGTTCCTACAGCCGATGAACTAGAAAATCCCCAAGCTGTGCAACGGGAAGATGGTTCTTGGTTATTAGATGGAATGTTATCTGTAGAAGAATTTTTTGAAATGTTCGATCTTGAGGAATATCTCAAAATCCATCAAGGCAATTATCAAACATTGGGTGGTTTTGTGATTACCCATCTCGGCCGAATTCCCTCAGCAGCAGATCACTTTGAATGGCAAGGAATGCGTTTTGAAGTTATGGATATGGACGGGAACCGTGTTGATAAAGTCTTGGTAATCCCAAAACAGATGCAAGCAGCTGATCGGGAAGGAGATTAGGCTTCTGGGGACAAGGAAGACAAGGGGGACAACTAATCAGTTAACAGTTAACAGTTACCAGTTTAATTTGATAACTGATAACTGATTCATGCCCAATCCCCGTTCCCATTTTCACGCTGTTTTAAAAAATCTAATGATCTCACGAACATGATCGAGAAATTGTCCGTCGGTAGAAAGTTGAGCGATCGCAGCTCTTGCTTCTCTTGCTAAACGTTCGTGTTCTGTTTGATTTGTGGCACGCAATTCTTCTAAGTTGACAGAAATACGAGCTAATTCTTTGCGCGTTTCTTCTGAGTAACGCTGCTGATTTGCTACTATAGAGTAAGAATTTTCCGGGTCTAGTTGTTCCTCTACACGCTTCATCCTTTCTTCTATCCCGTCAAAGCGGTTACGGAGTTCGACTATATCTTGGCGGGGATATTTCCATTCATTACCAATCGAAGTTAAGCGTGTATATAAGTATTCATAAGCACTGATTGCTGGACGTAAAGCTGTTAAAAGTAAAGCCGCACCAGAACCGAAGTATCCAACAGCACTAATACCTTTAATAGCAAGAATATAAAGACCAATAGCTGAAATTAAGTGTAAAGCAATGGCAATTAAGAGCGATCGCTTTGCTAAACTCTTCACATAACTAACTTGTTTTTCATCAACAGGGATTTCTTTTTCTGTGGATTGTTCTGCTTCTGCTAATACTTCTTTAGCTTTGAAATAGACATTCCAAGGTACTGTCACAATCACTAATAACCACCAAAAACTTGCACCCCCAATCACCCAATCTAAAAAGTTGCCAGAAGGTAAATGAAACCATTGGAATATACTAAAAATTAGCAATACGGAAACTACAATTCCAATACTGGAACTGAGAAAAAAGTTGAAATACATTATGCTTTAGCTCCCATGAAGGTTTTTCCATCATGGCTTTGGATTAACACAAAAGCATAAAAGCTTGTGATGGTTTTCAGAGTTACACACAATCTTAGGGATTGGGGAATTGTTGGTATTACCAATTACCAATTACTAATTACTAATTACAGAATTTTATTAATTTGTTCCAAATAAAATTAAGTTACTTTCTGGCTAATATATTGAATTTTTGAATAAAACTAGGGTAATCCGTAGATATTTGCAGAATTACCCTGATTTTAATTGCCAATGAGATAAAAATACTGACACATTTTGGCGTACCCCTCCGTTGCTTGATCGATTGCTTAAGCCTAGCTGCCTTTATGCATTAGTTGTAGGCTTTAAAAATAGCCATGCTACAAAAAATGTAGCTGCTGTAAATAATTGCGTCAGATCTAATGCAGATAGATATCCATCTGCAAAGGAAGCGATACTTCTATCTGTAATACCAAACAACCAAGATGAAATGCCAAACAGCCAAATTCCATTCTTAAGATTGCCAACAAATCCCTTGGATTCAGAAGATTGCTGGTTATTCATGCTTTAATGTCTCCGTTAGTTAAAAAAATGAGCAAAGAATCTGCCTTTTTAGGAAAATTCACTAGTAGCGAACTAAGCTACTAGTCGAATAAATATGCGATTTACATGTACCGATTGTTCCTGCCTACTATTAATTTCTGTATAACTATATTAATAAATATTTTTAGGTCTTGACATAACTGTCCAAAGCTACATTGTGATAAAACCCTGTCAAAAGCAAAAAGTTAAGATGTAAAAGGATTTTCGTCAACACTGATTGAGACAATACATTCCCTCATATAGCACTTCTCACTCGATTGCAATACAGTCGGAACCTCCCCTAAGCGCAAGCGCTTAGCAGGGTGGTTTCATACGAAAAAAGAAAAATATGGAAGTCTGTATTTCTCGTTTTGAAGCATAGATTTTTACCCCTCTCCAAACCTCTCCCCTTAATAAGGCTGCGGTGTACACAGAAGTCTTATAAAGTTGCCTAGTAGCGTTTTGATCCCCCCTAACCCCCCTTAAAAAAGGGGGAACTAGAATCAAAGTCCCCCTTTTTTCTAGCGTAGCGGCGCGCCAGCGCGGGGATTTAGGGGGATCAGAGGATTTATGTGTACACCGCAGCCTTAATAAGGGGAGAGGCTTTAAAAGAAGATTTTAATTTTTCTCTGCTTGTATGAAACCACCCTCCCCTAAGCGCAAGCGCTTAGGGGATTAAGGGGTGGGGTACGTATTGGACACAACCGAGAACTGCTATAGATAAAAATCTTTTCCCCCTTGTCCTCCTTGTCCCCCATCTCTCCCACCACCAAGCCCCGAAAAATAAAACTTTATACTTGAATAAGAAAGAGTAGTTTTCAATAAGGAGGGGAGAGCAATGGCTCCCAATCCCGCCATCATGCAGGCTGTAGAACGGTTGGGTTATCGTGTCACAGTGGGCGATGTGGCAACCCAGGCAGGATTAAATGTTGAAATCGCAAGTGCTGGACTACTAGCACTTGCATCTGAAGCGAATGGACATATGCAAGTTGCGGAATCAGGCGACATTGTTTACCTTTTTCCGCGCAATTTTCGAGATATCTTACGCAACAAATACTTGCGGCTACAGTTACAGGAGTGGTGGAAAAAAGTTTGGAGTGTCCTATTTTATCTAATTCGGATTTCTTTTGGCGTTTTACTGATAGCTTCTATTGCCTTAATTTATATCACTATCCTTGTTATTATTATGTCTGCTAACTCAGATCGTGATAGTGGCGATCGCGGTGGTAATTTTGGCGTAGGCTTTTTCTATTTTCCTGACTTGTTTTGGTATTTCAGTCCCAACTACAATAACTATAACCAAGAACGACGACGGGAACGAAGACAAAGCGATCTGAACTTTTTGGAAGCAATATTTTCGTTTTTGTTTGGTGATGGAAACCCCAACGCGAATTTAGAAAAACGTCGCTGGAAGGGAATTGCGGCGATAATTCGCAATCATAAAAACGCAGTGGTAGCTGAACAAATAGCTCCCTACCTTGATGATATTGGTGAGACATATCAACAAGAGTATGAAGATTATATGCTGCCAGTCTTGACTCGCTTTAATGGTCGCCCAGAAGTAAGTCCAGAAGGACAAATTGTGTACTATTTCCCAGATTTACAAGTTAGTGCCACGAAAAAACGCGATCGCTCAATTTCATCCTACCTTGAAGAGTTACCCTGGCGTTTTAGTGCAGCTTCATCAGGACAAATTCTTCTCAGTGCTGGGTTGGGTGTAGTCAATATTGTTGGTGCTTTAATTCTCGGAAGTTTGTTAAGAGATGGTACAGCAGCAGCTGTCTTAGGCGGACTAGTAGCATTTGCTCAAGGAATTTACTGGCTGCTGTTAGCTTATGGTATCGGCTTTTTGGCAATACCTTTGGTGCGTTATTTCTGGATTCAATGGCGTAATCGTAAAATAACTGAACGCAACCGCACTAGACAAGCACGAGCCAGAGTATTAGCAAGTGCAGATACTCAATTACAACAAAAAATTGACTATGCAGGACAGTTTGCAGCAGAAAAAATTATCGGCCAAGAAGATTTAGTGTACTCCACCGAAACCGACTTGCTAGAACAAGAAGTTGAGCATAGCAAGCAAATTGACGCAGAATGGCAAAAGCGCCTTGAGGAAGGAAGTTAGTAGTTATCAGTTATCAGTTATCAGTTATCAAATTCCACTAGTTACTGTTCACTGATTTTTAATCAGTCCATTGTGAAAAGGGGTTATTGACTAAATTACTGTTGAAATATTTGGGATCTTCTGAAACTTCTTCACCAATCCAAGACGGTAATTCTATTTGTTGTGTTTCTTCGCTGAGTTCGACTTCTGCTAAGATTAGCCCTTTGTTACTACCTTCAAACTCGTCTATTTCCCAAATTAAACCACCATACTCAATTTTGTATCTAATTTTCTCAATGATGGGGCGATCGCACAACTTATCTAGCATTTCCTGAGCATCTTCAATAGGAATTGGGTACTCAAACTCAGATCTGGAATATTTAACACTGGGGCCTTTTATCGTTAAATAACCTTGCTTGCCTACTATACGAACACGTACAGTAGCTTCTTTTTGTGTAGCTATGTATCCCTGACGATATACACTACCCTCAGCTATTTTTCTCCAATTCTCTCCTTTCACTAAAAATTTACGCTCTATTTCTTTCGCCATTCTTACTCCTAAATTTCGCTGATATTGGGTTAAATACTAGAGCAATCCTATATTATTTGTGAGAATCGCAGAGCTTAGATCCCCGACAACTCCTGCGAAGTCGGGGATCTAGTCTGGAGCGAATGATTTAGGAATGCTATATATATTTCATATTTGTTTACATATTGGATTATTTTCTGGAATTATATTTAGCTATCTGGTATTCATAATTGAAGCTTAAGTTTTTTTGAAAATTGTTTAGGTATTACGTTAAAAGTGCATAAATTAATTTAGTTGCACTCAATCATAATTTAAGTAATTTTTGAGAAAAGTTGAAGTGTTCCCAAACATTGACATTAGCAAGAAAAAAGTGTGCTACAAAACCCTACTTTGTAAAGGAGAAATTGTATGTCGAAGAATACGGAGGATGTATTTGTAGATGTTCTAGAAAACAAACCCAAATCAGTAGTTGAAAAATATCTACAAAATCCCTTTTCTATTGCATGGTCAAAATTGGCTACATTAACACAACCTGTCCGTAGCCGCACAGCAGAAGTACAAGAAGATGAGCAATCCGAAGAAGATAGACTAGATTTCATCCAAGATCGATGTTTATACCGTCCCTTCACAGACCGCATCGATCCATCGCTTTACTACGCCATCTTCTTTCCTCACCAAAACTTATAATCGACTTTGACTTGGCACCAAAATCATCGAAAAATAAGGAACTTGGGTGGGATCTACTTCATCGAGAGAGATAATTTTTTGATTTACCATCGTTCCTCTTTCAATGTAACGCGCCCGTGATCCCATTCCTAAGTGATGCAACACATCACGGACTTTCGCAAAATGTCGCCGCAGTTTAATTATTGCTGCTGCATCAGCATTTAACAATTGTGTTTTCAAGATTTCGGCTGTTAGGGTGGCTGGTAAGACACTAAAAACATCATTGCGATAACTCAGGGGAACTGTCAATGCAGAAGCACACCCCATTGGCGAGGAAACTCCTGGTACAACTTCTGTTTCAAACTGTTCAGAGAGTCGTGTAAATACATACATGAAAGAGCCGTAAAATAACGGGTCGCCTTCACACAAAACCGCCACATCCCGTCCAGCTGCTAGATGTTCGGCAATGGGGATAACAACTTGGTCGTAAGTTGGTTGTGCTTCGTAGGGGTCAAGGGCGCGAGGGAGATGATACTCCACCTCAATTTGATTCCCAGGGAGATGTTCAGCTACAATACCCCTAGCAACACTTTCTTTATCTTCTGCTGATTGATAGGCAACCACTGGACAAGATCTTAATAGGCGCAATGCCTTAAGAGTCAATAGTTCTGGATCTCCAGGGCCAACACCGACACCATAAAGACGACCTTTCATTATTCTTTCTCCGTTGCTAAGGCATTAACTGCGGCGGCTGCGATCGCACTTCCTCCTCGACGTCCGTTTAATGTCATAAATGGCACACCACGGCTATCGGCTGCCAGTGCTATCTTGGACTCTGCGGCCCCTACAAATCCAACCGGAAAACCCAGAATCAACGCGGGTTTGGGTGCGCCTTCATCCAGCATTTCCAGTAGTCGAAATAAAACAGTAGGTGCATTACCAATCGCGACTACAGATCCTTTTAGGTGCGATCGCCACAATTCTAAAGCCGCAGCAGAACGAGTATTTTCCAGTTTTTGGGCAAGTTCTGGTACATCGGGATGATTCAGAGTACAAATCACCGCATTATCTGCTGGTAGGCGCTTACGGGTAATTCCTTCAGCTACCATGCGACAATCACACAAAATCGGTGCGCCTGCTGCTATTGCTGTACGCCCAGATCTGACAGCAGTAGACGAAGCGACTAAATCATCTATAATATCAGTCATCCCGCAAGCGTGAATTAGACGCACTGCAACCTTAGCCACATCAGGCGTCAGCACAGATAAATTTGCTTCAGCACGAATTATGGCAAAGGATTTGCGATATATTTCATTCCCATCTCGAATATAGTCAATGGTCATTCGATTTTAGATTTTGGATTTTAGATTTTAGATTGTCTTGTCCCACATGTCCCCCTTGGGGAGCATCCCCTCCTCAACCATCTCTTGCAACTCTGCAATAGTGTATCGGTTGGCGAATTCTCCTAGTGATTCGTGGCGAGTTAGACGTTTTGCGATGTAAACTTGGAGAGTTTTTTCTATCAATGAGGGTAATTCTGCAAAAGCCACACGCTGATAAAGTTCTCGCCCGAATTTGCTGTCATTGTCACTATCTCCAACATATACGTGATATTTTTCTTCACTGACACCCAACAGAGTGATATCGCTGTTGTTGTGTTGAGCGCAAGATTTTGGACATCCTGTAAAGTGAATATTGACAGGTTGATTTATAGTGATGCGTTGATCCAAATACTCAGCTAACTTTAAGGCATGATTTTTGGTATCTGTCGTTGAGGATGCACATCCTGTACTACCAGCACACGCAACAAAAGCGCTGTGTATTTTGGTTGGCGACCAATGCAAATGTAAGTTTTCTATTTTGCTCTTGAATTCGTGAATATACTGATCAGGAAGATCTGTTAATAGAAGATTTTGCCAGGGTGTGAGCCTTAGTGTACCACTGCCGTAACCTTGGGCGATATCTGCTAAACCGTGCATTTGCCATGTTTCTAATTTACCGAGTGGTAGTACAACACCAATGTAGGAAAGTTCTTGTTGTCTTTGGGGATGAACACCAAGGTGGAGATGACGAGTTAGATATGGTTCTGTGAATGGAGAGGTGGGGATATTGGGAAGTTTTTGCAAGGAGTAAGGAAGATGACTTTCTACTTCTTGGAAAAATCTTTCTCTACCCAAGTTGTGTAGAACTTCAAATAAACGAAGTTTACGGGATTTGCGATAGGGTGTGATGTTTTGTTGCTCTAATGCAGAATACTGCAAATAGACTTTGGCGATCGCACCTACTACGTCTACACATGCTTGGGGTTGCAGTAATATGCCTGTATTTAGAAATGATTCACCTAAATTCAGTTTCAGGTGAAAGTATATCTGTGTACTGATTTCAACAGCACTGAAGATAATATCGTTGGGGCGATCGCACACCTTTAGCGTACCTCCACCGTCAACTGTAATGCTAAATTTTGGTGAGAGGGGCGCAAGTTCAGCATGGGTGGTGATGTAATGATCTAATGCGCGAATGAGCGATCGCGTATCAATCAATTCTTCTGAATCAATACCTGCTGTTGGGCTACCCATAATATTACGCAGATGATCAACACCCACAATTGGCGAAGCTAAACCAATTTCTCGCAGTTGATGTAAAACTTCAGGATTTATTTCTGTGTGAACTTCGCGAATTTGGAAGTTAGCACGATTAGTAATATTGACATAACCTGCGGCAAATTTATCAGCTAAATCAGCGACAAATCGAAATTGTCCAGTAGTGACTATCCCTCCAGGGATACGGATACGTGATAGGGTACCATCTCGCGCGGACGTACTGTAAAAAATACCAGGACAAGGGACAGAAATTGACGATAAATACACCTCTAAGGCTCCTTCCCTGTGCGACGCAGGGAGCAGAGAAACAATGCGTCTTGACGACACTCTTAGAAGTTGGCGTTCTGACTAACCGAATTGGTTGTTGGTTAGTAGTTTTTTTACTAACTACTGTACGGCCGTTCGCCCGTACTCTAGGAGAAGTCGCGCAGAGCGCGTCTACACCCCTACTCACAATTCCCAATCAGATTACAGCTGCGGCACAGTACCGGGATCTCACCGGACTTTCCCAACTCTAAGTTTGAGTAGTCTAGCATGAGTTTGTGCCTCATGGGAGCATCCCAATTTTTTGAATATACCGCGCTTGGGTTTTAACCTTAGCTTAATAGCACAAGTCGTCTTCATAGGACTCAAATAAATCAAGTAGTCTGCTTTAAGCAGATTTGAGCAGGTTTTTTGAACATTTGGGATGCTCCCGTGCCTCATAAAGATAAAATCAAAACTGAGGTTAATATTCTTTAATTCCTTCAATTGTTTTGAGAAAATTTCATCAAGCTTTCTTGATATATTTAGCATTAAGCTCAGTAAAAATACTGTGTTTTTTTAGTGTTAGTACGTATACAAATAAAGAGAGATATACAGTAAGAGCGTTAGCCTGAAAACCAAGGAGGTGCATAGAACTAAGGTTTTACACTTAGTTTTTATTACCTCCTTATTCTTTCTTTTTATGTAAAAAATAATCTAACATATATTTTGCTTACATGATCATAAACATGCTGTACTTAGCAAATTTTCTGTAGGGACGCACAAAGTGTGCGTCCCTTAACTTTATTTCACCCGTCCCCGGAAGCGGATCAAACCATAGGAATCAGTGGGTGTACCGGGAGCGATCGCATTAGCTAAATCTCCTAAGTTTACAACTATTGCACCGTTGGTATTGGCACCACCACAGTCAACAGTGGGATAAACAGTTTTTGGATCTTCGCCTGGAGGAAAGTATTGAGCAATATCTCCATCTTTGATATTGCTAAGAGATTCGGTATTAGCGTTATACTGCCAGAGAATTCCCCGATCAGTGTTTTGTAAGCCAGTGCTGTTTTTGGTGGGGAAACTGTTAAAGGCGGTGGGAATAAAGCTGACATTATTGGGAACGCGATCGCACATCAAAACTTTGGGTGCAGTTGCATCACCTGCGGAGAGGAAGTAAATAGTGTATTCTATTTCATCATTAGGACGAACCGCACCACCGTTGATGAGACCTTGTAAGTAATTACTCGACCAATTAGGGTTGTTATCATCGGTATCGCGAGGTGCTGGTACATAGTTAGGAGAATTGCTATTATTTACACCGTCGATGAGGTTAGTAAAAGATGACCCATTAATGGCAGTAATGCGTTTGACTAACAATATGTTGGGATTGCTAGCAACAGGTGAGTCAAAGCCAAAGTTTTGATTATTAACAGAACTACCGGAAACAGTTACAGCTAAGTCATTGGGTGTACCCAAGGTATAACCAGCAGGAATATCTGTATCTGTGGTATCTACCTGGATTTTGTAATTACCGTTAACAACACCAGTGAAGGTGTAAGTACCATTCGCATCGGTGGTGGTAGTTTTGATGGGGTTATTATTGCTATCTAGTAATTTGACAGTAATATTTGCTGGTAATTTCGGTTCAGTTGCGTCTAAATCATTGCCACCGTCAGTATCTTCGTAGAGAGTACCGGATATATTGTAAGTGGGTGGGTCGAAGCCGAAGTCTTTATTTGTGACTGGACTACCGGAAACAGTTACAGCTAAGTCATTGGGTGTACCCAAGGTATAACCAGCAGGAATATCTGTATCTGTGGTATCTACCTGGATTTTGTAATTACCGTTAACAACACCAGTGAAGGTGTAAGTACCATCGTTCTGTGTCAGGGTTGTTTTGATAACGCTGTTGTTGCTATCAAGTAGTTTTAGAGTAATATTTGCTGGTAATTTCGGTTCAGTTGCACCTAAATTATTATCGCTGTTGCTATCTTCGTAGAGCGTACCGGAGATAGTGGTACTTACTAAAAGTGTAGAATTAGCAGCATTAGCGTTGTCACCAACGAAAGTCTTCAAAGCTCCAGCTGCAATACTATTTATATAAGTACCTGCACTACTAGCTGTGACATTCACAGAAACGGTGCAACCACCAGCTGGAATTTTGAACCCATTATTTAGGCTGATAGAACTACTTCCTGCTGTTGCAGTGACTGTATTTCCAGAAATACTTGTACAGGTACCACTTAACCCATTAGGGTTGCTAACTGTTAACCCAGATTGAAAGTTATCGGTTAATGTTTGTATTAGATAAATAGGAACCGAGTTACTATTACCCAGAGTCAACGTCAGAGTACTAGTCGCAGGTATACCTGTTACAGTGCTTGGGCTAAATGTCTTAGCAATAGTAGGCAAATCCGGTGCTGGAGAACCACAAGCAGCCAAGTCGTTTGTTCCGACAGCATTAGTTAGTAGAGTTCCTGCTTTGGTAGCGAAGTCCAATTCATAAGTTCCGTTATTAGTACTGATATAGAATTTACCTGTAGATGGGTCAATCGCCAGACCATTAACCGCAGCACCACTAACTCCTGTAATAACATTGTTTCCATTGACTGGTGTTGCTATAGCTGTAGTACCAGTAATAGCAATTGAATAAAGCTGAGAAGTGTAGCTGCCGGCATTGCTACTAGTGTCACCAACCGCATAAAGAACGCCGTCAGTGCCGATCGCAATATCTCCGTTAGTAGTTCTGCTGGTACTATCATTATTTCCGGGAATACCACTAATATTTATCGTGGAGCCTACCTGGCTACCTGTAGCGGGATTGACTTCAATTAATGTTTTGTTTGAGTAATAAACATATAATTTGCCACTGGGATCAAACGTAGCACCAATAATAGTTGTTGTGGTACCAGGAAGAGTTCCTGTTAGAGTGGTTTGACTGCCTGTATTTGGATTGTAAACAACTGTTTTGCCTGTAACCCGATTCACAAAAAATAGATTACCAGTTGATGGTTGGGTGGCGATCGCATTAATGTTGCCACCACCATCATAAGTGGCGATGTTTACATAACTTTTTGTGATTGAGTTGTAGTAACCAATTACACTTTGACTGCTTGTAGGCACACCAGACCTGCTAGAATATACACCTGCACAGGCACTAGCCCAACTGCGTTCAGGATTAAAAGTAACACCAATTCCAACGCTAGCGCTAATAGTTAGCAAGGAAGTAGATAAGGGAATTATACTTGGAAGGCTTTTCCAAGCAGGTTTATTGATCGCTCTTAAATACTTAAATAAAAATTTCATTGCTCAACTTCGGAATAATGTATTAGCAAAATGTAGAGACGCGATATATCGCGTCTCTACATCCATAAATTTGCGGGGTTATTCTTGTCTTCATCCCATTTAATGGGATTATTAATCATGTATTCCCGAATCCGGTCTAAAGAACCATCAGCACGAATAATATGGTCGTAGAATCGTGATTGCCAAGCGAAATGGTCATGATCATTTTCCCGACACCACCGGGTGACAGCAGATTTGTATGATCGTGCGATCGCACCTAACGAACCTGGTTTAGGGGATATGTCAGACATGAATTGAGGTTCGATGATATCGCATGGCACATCATATTGTGTAGAGACGTTGCAGTGCAACGTCTCTACATTATTGTGGGGACGGTCGATAACAACAATGCCGTGTACGTGATTGGGCATAATGACGTAGGCATCAATGTAGGTATCATCAAAATGATTGGGAATGTCTGTCCAGAATCTTTGGGCAATTTCCCCAATTACTGATAAATGCACCTGATCTGAAACCACGTTACCGAAATAATGGTTAAGATTTTTGGTACAAATGGTAATGAAATACGAACCGTTGGCGGCATAGTTGCGATTTGGCAAACGGGTCGATTCGATTCTGTATTTACCCTGTAATTTTGGTTGCGTCATGGTTCCAATTCCAAATCCGTTACCCCGATGTGTGGTAGAGACGTAGCAATGCTACGTCTCTACATTTGATGGGAAATTTCATATCTCGGTTTTTTGCACCCCCGTTGTCGCCTTCTTCAATTTCTCCACCAAGGTCTTAGTAGATTCTTGTTGCTGGCGTGGTGGAATTTTTTGCAATCCAAAACCATCAAATAATTCGTTCAACTTCATTGTCAAACCCAGATACAGCCCACCTGCGGAACGAGTTCCGGAAAAATCACGGTCATCAACTTTACCAAAGGAATAACCAGCAGACAGGCGTAAATTCGGTGTGAGATAATAACCTGCTTCGACGACAAAACCTGTTTCTGTGTAATCACTTTGACTAATCAACCGCGCTTCACCGACTAAATCCATGCTGTATCCCAAGCGATAGGTTGACCGTAATTGTGCTAAGTTAACTGTGCTAGTTCCAACTAAATCTTCTGCTAAATATGAAGTACTATTACGTAGGGCATACTTACCATAAAATTCCCATTGCCAATTCGGGGCGTAGATAGCTTCCACAGCAAAGGTATGGTCTTCGGAACCTGTACCACTTCCCAACAAAACAGTGTCAGGAATCACGGCGGGATTTTTGCGATATTCATACCGCAGCAAGGCGTTAAATTTATCGTTTTTGGAGTCACGATAGGCTAAACCAACTTTCAGGCTGGCTGTATCCCCCAATCCTGTTAGTTTTTGATTGGAAGAATTTGCCTGTTGATAACGTACTAAGGCGGTAAGCTCAGGTGATATTTTACCTGTCGCACCTGCGGTAATTACGGCATTGGAACCACTAGAAGAACTGCGATACTCGAAACGGGCGCTGGCTTGAAATTTCGGGTTATCGGTATATTCCAAACCGATACTATAGCTATCACCACTACCAACCCCTAATGAGTAACCACTTTGACCAACAGCAAAGGGTTGGGGAAATTGTTGTCCGGTTGCAGTACGTCCGAAGAAGTTGCCAAATATGTGTTCGTAAGCAAGATTGAGTTTTAAGCCAGGGGCGATCGTCCAACGGTTATTTAATCCAATCGCTCCTTGAGTAGTTAGTTCATTGGCTCCACCGAAAATTGTGTAACGACCACTGATAGTGGTATCTGTACCAAGTTTATGTTGACCGTTGACACTCAAGCTGGTGATGGAGTTATTGTCATATTGACCGCGAGTGAAAAACTGTTGCGCCAAGTTGACGTTCACACCAGGTAAAACAGCCCAATTCAAGCCAAAACCTGTTCGATCTGGATAAACAGCATCAGTTTCTGAAGATAAAGTCAGTTCATTGAGTGCTTGGAAAGTGAGAGTTTTGGTAATTGGGATTTGGAGTTGCGATCGCAATTGGTCGGAATTTGTAGAGACGTTGCATTGCAACGTCTCTACACACAAACGGTCTTCTCTGTCGCGATGTATCCAGTCCACATCTAAGGTAGCTTTACCAAAACGCTGTTGAATACCCGCAGAAATTGTTGTCAAAGAATTATCAACTTTGCTCCCAGGAACAGCTTCTGTGCGCGGTGCAAATAACTCCTCAAAAGTATCTAGCGGTTGGGGTGCAGTCCCAAAATTATCTTCGTGGTCGTATTGGAACCGTAAATTAGTCGTAGGCGAAATTTTTCCTGTCAATTGCGCCCCGTAGCGAGTTTGACCAGGAACAAAGCTAGTTGTAGCGTCGTTAGCAAAACCTGCATCTGTGGAACGGTAGTAAGTGCGTCCTCGTAAACCAGGGAAAATATCTCCCTCAGCTTCAATCCGGTACGCTGAACCACTTACCTTTGTTGAGATATCAGAACTATTTGTAGAACGCGCGTATTCTGCGATTAATTTACCTCTTGAACCCAAAGCAATCTGTGCATCTGCACCGTAGAGTTCAAAGTCACGCATTCCCTGATCTTGTTGGAAGTAAGTTGTTCCGATCCAACTTTCTTGATTGAGGGTGCGGTCAAAATTGTATTGCAAGCGACCAGCGTAAATATTACTATCGGAACCACTTCCTTTGTATTGATAAGTAACGACAATACGCCGGACTAAAACCTGTCCATTCTCATCTAGGTCAGTACGTTGAATTGGTTCTCGAAATAAGATAGTACCGCGATCATAGTCAATTTCGTAATCAGAACCGCGATTGAGTTGTTTACGTTCCAGTACAGTACCAGGACGGTTCAGTTCTTCCGACTCGATCGCGATATTTTCACTACCTGGAACTAATAATCTGCGCGAGAGGAAGTAGTAACCACTCGTACCATCAGGAGCAATGGTATCACGTTGAAAGGCTTCAACGTTGTTAGCATATAAACCAGTGAATTGTAAATTTCCCAGGCTATAGTTAGCTTTGAAGCCATGCAATTGACGTGTGACTGAAGTAAATTGCTGAGATGAGCGGGCAAATTCCTGAGTGGTGTAGTCACCCCACATGAAATAATCGGGGTCAGCACCAGGTATTTTGGGCGATCGCTCTAACCGTGCATAGACGCTATCAGTAGAAGGAGTAATTACTTCTGTTTTAGAACTGTCACCGTAGACAGGATAGTTTTGGTCGTTGAATTGGAAACTACGAAACACTCTGTTGTCACAGTTGCAATCTTCATTCAGATTACGAAAACTGTTGTAAGCACCAGTAAATAACCATTCTCCAATCGCCCCAGTCGCAAATACTGACGAACGCACATTTAATTGAGTGCTATTGTCTTTGCTAGGAGGAAGAAAATCGCGAAAACTGCTGTAGTAATCTGTACCCCTCGCACCCAAACGTATATCTACTACCCCAGTTAGCAAACTCGGACGTAAAGCTGTTTCAAATTGCAGTTGCGTATAGGCTTCTAAATCATTGGCGATCGCTCGAATTCTGATAGTTTGAGCATTCAAACTTGATTTGAGAGTAGCGCTAAATTCTCCTTTGTTTGCCTGTACTTGGAATCCGGGTTCATCAGGTTTAAAATCTTTACCAACAAACTCACCAGCAGTGGGTATGAGAGTTACAACTCCATCGCGGTTGGAGCGATTTCCATTTTCATCTCGGAGTTCCCCTTTCACAGTCGCTGTGGAACGTCCATCCGCCGGAATTCGAGTTTCGACGGTTTCTAACTTCAATGCTGTATTCCAAGTTATCCGCAGTTGCAGGGCCTGTTACACGTGCCAAGTTGGGAACACGGAATTTGGTGGGGTCGTTACCAACATTAGTCACTGTGTAGTTATAGTACAGGGTATCACCAACAGAAATAGGTGTTGCTGATGTACTATCTGTAATACCAGAGGCTGTGACAGTTATACCAGCGACCTCTGCTACAGTCACAGTTACTGTATTGGAAGTACTATTAATTGTTGTACCTGGATTATTTGGATCTTCGTAGGTTGCAGTTGCCGTGTTACTAATTGATTGACCAGCTGTTGTACCTTCTGCTAACACAGGCGCAATAAATTGAAAAATACCATTGGCAAGCAATGCCGTTACTACCAAAGAACGATACACTCTTGGTGCTTTCTTGACAAAATGATTAATCTGTGGCATATTATCTGCTGCTTAATTTACATTCAAAATTAATCCTGTGTAAAAACACAGGATTTTTTCCAAAATTTCCTATCGTTGGGTAACAAACCCGCAGATTAAGTTGATAATTCAGGTTCAACCCAAGACAAAAGTCTATCTCACGAGAGATTATTGGCGGGTTGAAGTCATGTTAAACACAGTAGCTTTTGACACAAAATTACACCAACAGTAAAAACAATGAGATTTGATTTTTTGTGTACTTCATCGTTGAAAAACTTTTAGTAAGTATTTACCACAAATAAATATATTTCAAGAGTAATAAATTAGAACAAATCTCAGTGTTTTTTACAGTAGAAAAGTATTAAAATTAGTGCTTTATCTGAGGATTTTTGTATTTTATTAATCCCGATAAAAATTGTCGGGTATGTTTGACTGGTATTTTTACTCGTGATAGCATCAAGCGACAGTTGAGGCACATCCAGGGAGAAGCTAGTTTATGACTCAGGCAATTGACACCCAAAAAGTAACCACCGCTTTCAAAGCTTTGAAATGTAAAGAATGTGGTGCGGAATACGAACTCAAAGCCAGTCATGTGTGTGAATTTTGCTTTGGGCCTTTAGAAGTAGGTTACGACTACAGCACCCTTCGTCAAACTGTTACCCGCAAATCAATTCAAGCGGGGCCAAATTCGATGTGGCGCTATCGCAAGTTTTTGCCTGTGGCTAGCGAAAATCCGATTGATGTCGGAACTGGTATGACTCCCTTGGTGCGTTCCCAACGCTTGGCACGTCGCTTGGGTTTGAATAAGCTTTACATTAAAAATGATGCTGTGAATATGCCTACCCTCAGTTTCAAAGATAGGGTGGTATCAGTTGCTTTGACACGGGCGCGAGAGTTGGGTTTTACGACTGTTTCTTGTGCTAGCACTGGTAATTTGGCAAATTCTACTGCTGCGATCGCAGCTCATGCTGGTTTAGATTGTTGTGTCTTCATCCCCTCTGACCTGGAAGCTGGTAAAATTTTGGGTAGTCTCATCTACAGCCCTACCTTAATGGCTGTTAAAGGTAATTATGACCAAGTCAACCGTCTCTGTTCGGAGGTTGCCAATACACACGGTTGGGGTTTTGTCAATATAAATTTGCGTCCTTACTACTCTGAAGGCTCCAAAACTCTAGGCTTTGAAGTTGCAGAACAATTAGGATGGGAACTACCTGACCACATTGTCGCACCTCTGGCTTCAGGTTCCCTGTTTACAAAAATCTATAAGGGCTTCAACGAATTTGTAGAAGTTGGTTTAGTAGAAGGTAAGCTAGTTAAATTCAGTGGCGCTCAAGCCGAAGGTTGTTCACCCATTGCTCAAGCTTTTAAAGAAGATCGCGATTTTATTCAGCCAGTGAAACCAAATACAATTGCTAAATCGATCGCAATCGGCAATCCAGCAGATGGTATTTACGCTGTCGAAATTGCTAAGAAAACAGGTGGTAGCATTGAATCTGTAACTGATGCTGAGATTATAGAAGGCATCAAGTTACTAGCGGAAACTGAAGGTATTTTTACCGAAACCGCCGGTGGTACAACCATTGCTGTACTCAAAAAATTAGTGGAAGCTGGCAAAATTGATCCAGATGAAACCACCGTAGTATACATCACTGGGAATGGTTTAAAAACCCAAGAAGCAGTGCAAGGCTACATTGGTGAACCTCTAACAATAGAAGCGAAGCTCGATAGTTTTGAACAAGCTCTTGAGCGTTCACATACACTTGAACGTCTAGAATGGCAACAAGTTCTTGTTTAAGAAAAAGTTAGTGGTTAGTGGTTAGTGGTTAAGAACTAACAACTAACAACTAACAACTAACAACTAACAACTAACAACTAACAACTAA
>NZ_JCACKS010000156.1:0-4348 GCF_059505505.1 Pelatocladus sp.
CCCCCCACCGATTGGGTTAATTCGGATTAGAAAAAGGGAGAGAATTATCTCTCCCTTTTGAAAATTTATTGGCTAAAACTTTCAAGTAGATTTACACTAATTCAAACCCAAGATTCAAGAGCAAATTTTCTCACTTGTTGAATTCGTAAAAAGTCACTATCACTTGAAACAACAGTCAAATTATTTTGCATTGCAATAGCGGCTATCCAAAGGTCATTTTCATCAAAACCCAAATCAGTGACTTTAGTTTTTCGCCGCTTGCTTTTATCCTTGGGTGCAAATTGATTGAATAAAGCTGATTTTAATTGACCGTAGATAGTTGCTGTAGATTCCGTTACCCTGTAGATGCGAATATCTTCTAAAAACTCTACTAACCGAGCAAGATTTACTTCTGTGCGCTGGGATTTTTCCATCATGAATGTCAGTTCACCCTGCACAATTACACAAGTTGCAATATTATTTTCTCCAACTTCACTAACACGACGAATAACATTTACATTGCCTAAGATAATGGCACTACAATGATTTGTATCCAATAAATACATTATTCAAATGGGTTTTCGTCATCAAATTTAGCTTGACCACGGGTAGCATATACTAATTGAAGACATTCCTCAAAATCATCACCTTCCCAAGTCCCCGCGTGTCGGAGGATAGAACGTCCGGAACCCGGACGGTATGTAAGTTGCTCTTGCTCGCTGTTCGATTTTGTAGAATTAGTTAACGGGATAGATTCTTGCTGGACTGGTTCCAACTCCTTTTTTGCATGACTAACCTTAATAGAACGAATCAAATCGAGTGCTTCTATTAGCAATTCCGGTGGTAAAGTCTCTATTTCTTGAATTAATAAATCTTTAGTAGTCATTTTTACCTCTAATCACTCTCTTTGATTGTATGCCCTCGTTACCAGCTTGATAACTGATAACTGTTTACTGAATTTAAGCCACATTTAACTTTCTATGTTTAGCGATTTTATATTGAATATCATCTAACAAGACAACATCATCAGCGATTTGGGAAAGTTGCTCACTCAACATCCCCTTTTTCGCAACTACAGTAACTTTCACACCCCGACGTTGAACTTCTTCAATAGCTGGAATAAAATCCCCATCTCCACTGACAAGAATAACTTGATCTCCACTTTTGACTTCCCCAATCATGTCTACAGCAATTTTGACATCATCACCGACAGTTTTTAAAGCATTGCTATCAGAACGGTGTAAAACAGGGAGTTCTACCACTTCATAACGCAGACGTTTTAAATAAGCAATGAACCGCTTGTGTCCTTCAGTAACAGGTTCTAAAATACCTGTATAATATTTAAAAGTTGTACAAGTAGCAAATGAAGTGAGTTCTATCCGTAACGCATCGTAGTCAAGCTCAACTAGCAATCCCTGAAGGGCAAAATTTAAGTTGTTACCATCTATATATACACGAGTGACTGATTCTTGAGATTGGGTGAGGGGTTTAATAGAGGTTTCTTTTGAGTTTTGAGTAGAACTATCGGGTTTGATGGAAGCAGTTTTCTCATTACTGGCTAACTTGCATTCGAGATGAGCGATTGTTTTTAAGACTATTTTTTGCTGATGCTGCAATTTTTGCAGTTCAGAAAGGTTAAGACGTTGGCGAGTATTCTGGGTTTGGAATTTTTTCCCCAGCTTATTCAATTCATTCTGTGTCTGTTGAAGTTGAGTTTGCAGACAAGAATTTTCTTTTTTAAACTCAGTCAATTGTTCTTGCTTGTTTGTGTCTGAGGTATTTTGTTTGACGAGTAATCCAGAAGAAATAGCTGCGATCGCAGCCACTTCACCCACTCCTTTCAGCAAAGGTTTCTCTGTGATAGTACCAGTCACAATACATCCAACCGAGATACCCATCGTAATTAGAATTGCTCTATCAAATTTCATAAGAATATTTATTTGCTTGTCTTTGATTGCGACAAACTCAATATAAAAGACGAACGGAAAGGGATTGTTCCAAGTTCAATTTGTCGGGTGCGTTAGTCGCACCCTACTTTACTGTTGCGAGATTATAGAGAATTGGTATTACACCCCTCATCAACGATTTTTCGTCATTCCACTAGATGTAGAGACGCGTTCGCTTTTAGCGTTCCCGCAGGGTAATTTCGCGTCTCTACAAACCAATTTGTGGACAAAAGAGGGGTCAGACCCACCATTCGCCAGCTGTATCCTTCAGGAAATCGGGGTTCTGTATGTGAAGGAACTCCCCCTTTCCACCCATAGGTTTTAATAACAAACATACAAGCGCAAGCACAAATCCAAAAAACATCAGTGAGGCGTATGAAAACAAATCGTCGCGTATTAATATTTGCAGATGCAGATAACACTTTCTTCTCAGCCCAAAGCTTTAACAGAAAGATAGACTGGCATAAAATTCGGGACTATCTAGCCGATCCCAAGGAAGGTAGAGAACTGATTGAAATGGTGATTTATATTGGTTTACCTCCGGCTAGAGAGAGATTTGAAGAACAACGTAAAACTAAAGAGAAATTTGTTTATTGGGCAAGAAGTAATGGCTTTCTAGTTGTCTCCAAAGAAGGTAAAGCAAAAGGAGATGAGTATGAAACTAATGTTGATGTTGTAATGGCGATGGATGCTGTTGAATTAGCTCTAGAAGTTAAACCAGATATTGTTGTTTTGGTGACTGGAGATTCTGATTTTGCTTATCTAGCAGAAAAACTCAGAAAGCGTGGAATGCGGGTTGAAGTCGCTTCAGTGGAACAATCTCTAGGTAGTGAATTAAAAAATTCCGCTAATAGTGTTGTGGACTTAATCGAAGTATTTGATAAATTTAATGCCCAAAATGAAAATCAAAATTACCACAGAATTGGCAACGCGAATGTCTTTGATTAACAGTTAGAGACGCGATGAATCGCGTCTGTACAATTATTCGGTTATCAAATTGGATTGATAACTGTTTAGTATAGCCTACGCTACGGCAAGCAGTTTGCGAGTCTACACTGATTTCACAATATTTTCGACTGCTCAAACAAAGGAGTAATCATGACAACAGTTAATGGAAAATTAATCGCCCAAGAACAAAATCAATTAGATACGATTAAACGAAAAACAGAAGATTTGCAAGGGCGCTATCAAAATTTAGAGTTACAAATCAGTGCGATCGCTAAACAAAATAGCACAAAATATTTAGAGGAAATGGATAGTGTTAAAAGGTATATCCAAAAGTTAGATAAAAAATTGACTTATGTGGAGGAAACTATCTCAAATCAAACCAAACAATTGTTATTGCTAAAGGTTTGTGGCGCTGTGGGATTAGTTGGCTTATGGTTCTGGTTTGGAATCAATAATCAACCACAATACCAGAAGAGTAAATCTTTTAAATCCGTTGAATCTATAGAATTAATCAAACTAGTTTGAGAGTAGTTTTGTAGGATGTGTTATGCCGCTATCTTATGCACCATCCCAGATATTTGATGCGTTAGGACTAATGTCCATAACGCACCCTACCAGGTTCTCATTACTCAATTAATAGTCTGAAAATCCGCTGACAAATTAAGCGAAGACAACGCTTACTAAAAATTTCAAAAATCATCAAAAAGCGAGGAGATTAGATGAGAGCAGTTGTTAATGGAAAATTGGTTGATTTACCAGAAGGTGCAACAGTTGAAGATTTAAAAGCCAGACTGCCAGAAATTGGTAGTGATGATGTCATGGAAGAAGGTTTTAGTGGTACTCGACCAATGAAAAATAATGAAGCCCTCAAAGAAGGCTCAAAAGTGTGGACTGTTCCCAAAATTGTTAAAGGTTGAGGTGAAGTATGACAATCACAATTAATCCAGATCAATTCGGAAATCAACCGAGTTCGAGAATTATTGAAGAACTCAAATTATTAGAAAAAGTTGCCAAGAATATTATTGCTGGTAGCAAGACTATTGGTAATACGAAATACACAGCAGTTTTAGTCAAGGGAATGCCTTTATCGTCCAAAAAATTCAAGGCTTCTAATACTGATGTTTTGTTTTTATTACCATCAGAATACCCCCGGCTTCCCCCGATTGGCTGCTATCTCAACTATCCTTGGGACACGGTAGGAGAAGGAGACCATCATTTTACCAGACAGAGCTACTACGGAGCGCCATTTTTAAGCGATGAAGGATGGTACTGGTATTGTGTTGGACTTGGCGGAGGGTTTAATCGAGATAAATGGCTCAATAGTTGGAAACCTAGCAATCTAGCTGAAAAAGGACATAATCTCGCTACTTTGCTTGTCACAGCACGTTACGCAATCAACACTGATGATTAAAAGTTAACAATTATTAGTTAACAGTTATCAGTTACGAGTTTGCAATAGTTGCAATAGTTGGGAG
>NZ_JCACKS010000157.1:0-4347 GCF_059505505.1 Pelatocladus sp.
TATTCCGAGGCGGTACAGATGCGCTCAACCTAGATTTGTGTGTACACCGTAGCCGCACGCGGGGAGGGGATTAAGGGGTGGGGTGCGTATTGGACACAACCGAGAACTGCTGTTTAGGCTACACAAACCAAGTCCCACAAAATCAGACTCATTGTAACCTGCGTAGGCAAGCGTAAGTTTCGTGTAGCCGCGATTTCTAATCGCCAGGACTAGGTACCTTGCAACCAGCAGAATTTTGGCGCAGATACTGACGCTGGAACTCTCTGCTATTAACATCGTAAGCAGTCAGAACGACTTCTCCTTTCTCATTAAATATCCAGCCGCGCGCAGGGATAATCTGTTTAGTCGTAGCAGAGGCTTTTGGCTGGTTGATCGTAACAGCTTGGGAACTACTACTGTTAGCTGGTTGTGCTAAATCAACACGCACATTGTCACTGGTAAAACTATCATTGGGACTAGAAGGTACACCACCGCGTCCAGTGATGAAGAATGTACTACCAAAGCCTTTTTGACAAGGATTTTGAGCGATTTGATTACTTGGGTCAGTAGGATTATCTGGTAATTGCATTAATCCCTGACTGGGGTCAACATCTGTATTGTTAATTTGTACCGTGCCACTAAAGTCTGTGCCAAGGTCAGAAGCAGCAGTGATATTACTGTCTGGACTACTAAACCGATAAGCAGCTTTGATAAATATATCGCCCCCAACACCTCTTTGAGCGTTTGCAGTAATGTCACTGTTTTCTAAAGCAACAAAGTTACCAGTCACAATCCTGATGTTTCCACCAGTGGCTGTACCTGTGGCGTTGGTGGTGATGTTGCTATTGCGACGTAAGATTAAGTCACGAGAGTTAAGGAAAATATTACCTTGACCGCCTGTAGTGCTGGCAGTAATTAATGCTCGATTGTCTAGCCGGATGTCTTTTACTGTTGTGACTTCGATGTTACCTGCTGCACCACTTCCTTGACTACTCGCTGATAGAATAGCACGATTAGACAGGGAAAGCGATCGCGCATTGATTTTAATTCCACCAGCATTGCCCACACCTGATGGTGCAACACTGCTAAAAATTCCACTTCTGTCTCCATTTTTACCCTCACCAGAAGCAGAGATATTGCCAGTTGCATTAATGATCACATTACCAGCATTTCCTTCTCCAAGGATGCTGGCACTTATTCGTCCACTATTAACCAGAGAGAGATTGTTGGTATTGATTTCGATACCACCGGCATCGCCTACGCCTGATGAACCAACAATGCTAAAAATTCCACTGAAGAATCCTTTGTTACTTTCACCAGAAGCAGAGATATTGCCAGTCGAATTAATGATGACACTACCTGCATTTCCATTTCCACTAGTGCTAGCATTAATTCGTGCGCCATTAGTCAGAGAAAGATTGTTGGTTTTGATTTCAATACCACCAGAATCTCCGATACCTGACGATGCAACAATGCTATAAATTCCACTTACTAATTCTCCATTATTACTCTCACCTTGTGCGGAGATATTGCCAGTTGCATTAATGATGATTCTGCCAGCATTTCCATTTCCGAAGGTGCTGGCATCAATTTGTCCACCATCAGTCAGAGAAATATCTTTGGCATTTATTTGAATACCACCAGCATTTCCTTCTGCTGTTGAGTTTACTTGGCTAAAAATTCCACTTCGTAATTGTCCATTGTTACTTTCACCAGAAGCAGAGATATTGCCAGTCGCATTAATGATCACACTACCTGCATTTCCCTTTCCAAAAGTACTGGCATCAATTTGTCCACCATCAGTCAGAGAAAGGTCTTTGGTACTTATTTCGATACCACCAGCATCTCCTTTTTGTGTTGAGTTTACTTGGCTAAAAATTCCACTGAAGAATCCTTTGTTACTTTCACCAGAAGCAGAGATATTGCCAGTCGAATTAATGATCACACGACCTGCATTTCCAATTCCATTAGTGCTGGCATCAATTTGTCCACCATCAGTCAGAGAAATATCTTTGGCATTTATTTGAATACCACCAGCATTTCCTTCTGCTGTTGAGTTTACTTGGCTAAAAATTCCACTCCGTAATCCTTTGCTGCTTTCACCTTGTGCGGAGATACTACCAGTTGCGTTAATGATCACACTACCAGCATTTCCAATTCCACTAGTGGTAGCATTAATTCGTGCGCCATTAGTAAGAGAAAGATTGTTGGTTTTGATTTCAATACCACCAGAATCTCCAATACCTAACGATCCAACAATGCTATAAATTCCACTTAGAAATTGTCCATTGTTACTTTCACCGGAAGCAGAGATATTACCAGTCGCATTAATGATGACTCTACCAGCATTTCCATTTCTAAAGGTGCTAGCACTAATTCGTCCACCATCAGTCAGAGAAAGGTCTTTGGTATTTATTTGGATACCACCAGAATTTCCCTGTACTCTTGAATCTACTTGACTAAAAATTCCACTGTTGTTTCCATCTTTGTCCTCACCTTGTGCGGAGATATTGCCAATCGCATTAATGATCACATTACCAGCATCTCCCGTTCCAAAGGTACTGGCATTAATTTGTCCGCCATTGGTCAGAGAAAGATTGTTAGTTTTAATTTCAATTCCACCAGAATCTCCAACGCCTGACGTGTTAACAACACTATAAATTCCACTTATAAATTGTCCATTGTTAGTCTCACCATCAGCAGAGATATTACCAGTCGCATTAATGATGACTCTGCCAGCATTTCCGTTTCCAAAAGTGCTAGCACTAATTTGTCCACCATTAGTTAGAAAAAGGTCTTTTGTATTTATTTCGATACCACTAGAACTCCCCTCTGCATCTTGTTGGTCTACTTGACTGAAAATTCCACTTCTGTTTCCATTGTTAGTCTCGCCATCAGCAGAGATATTGCCAATCGCATTAATGATCACACCACCAGCACTTCCTTTTCCACCAGTGCTGGCACTAATTAGTGCGCCATTAGTAAGAGAAAGATTGTTGGTTTTGATTTCAATTCCACCAGAATCTCCAACGCCTGACGTGTTAACAACACTATAAATTCCACTTCTGTTTCCATTGTTAGTCTCACCATCAGCAGAGATATTACCAGTTGCATTAATCATTACACTGCCAGCATTTCCTACTCCATTGGTACTGGCACTAATTTGTCCACCATTGATTAAAGAAAGATTGTTAGTCGTAATATTGACATCACCAGCAATCCCAGTTGTACCAGGTAATACATTATTTTGCACCCGTGCATTGGATAAGGTGATATCTGAGAGCAAACCATTAGTAGGAAAATTCAGCTTAAAGCTATTGCCAGTTACATCTAACCCTACAGTCCCTGCTGTTGCTAATCCTCCTAATTCAATGCTGCCTCCTGTTGCGGTCAATCTACCACCATTTAAGAAATTCTCAGCATTTGATAAATTGATATTGCCACCCACCAACGCCAAAGAATTCCCAGGTTGCACTTGAAGTCCAACCAAGTTACTGTTTGCATCCCGGACTATCGATTGATTGGTAATACTTCCAGGATTCTCCCGAAACCGCAAACCAATGGGAATATTTACACTTAACAGTGGTACTGCTTGGGGATTCGTCGCACTAAACTCAAAATTATTATTAAATATAAAACTGTCGGCTGTGGTTCCAAAAAACGAACCACCCAAATCTAAACTAGCATTAGGGCCAAAAAAAATCCCTTTCGGGTTGAGTAAAAATAGATTCGCGTTACCTAAAACACCAAGTCTACCAAGAATATTTGAAGGATTATCGCCTGTGACTCTGGTGAGAATATTGGCGATACCAGCAGGATTGGAAAAATAAGCTCCTCTACCTTCGCCAACATTAAATTCTTGAAAGCTGTGAAATAAACTTGAGCCGCGAGTTGCACCACCGTCAATGCGATCGCTACGAATACCATTAATAATTACATCTGGATTAGTTGTAGAACTTTCAGCACCCAGACTAGTATCTGGTGTGATTTGCGCTTGAGCAATAGCGACAAATGCAAGAGTTTCTAATATTGCTACGGGCAAGGTCAAGAGAAGGAATGTATGCCTCAGCTGTGTCATCCTCAGTATCCTGTTTTAATAATGGAAGAGAACCCTGACAAGTAAAAATACGGAACATAGCATCTAATAAAGTATTAGAAACCAAATGGTCATGTTATTACGCACTATCGTAAATTTTCTTAAAAATAAAACCTTCAAAGTCTAATCGCAAACAATCAGCTTCGGATCTAACGACAGCATTTCATTAGACCTCTTGCAAAAATATTTTTACCCCACCCTAACCCTAAGCGTTTACGGGGCTGCGGTGTACACATAAATCCTCTGATCCCCCTAAATCCCCGCGCTGGCGC
>NZ_JCACKS010000158.1:0-4321 GCF_059505505.1 Pelatocladus sp.
GTCATGTATTAGTCTTCTATAATACACCGTCTTCCTAAAAGAGTCGCACCCAAATTAAATATATATAGAAGTATATTCAAGCATATTTGAGTGTATTTAAATAATTAAGGTATGCAGAACAAAAGCCTTTGCTGTAGCCTGCATACCTTATTGTTTCGATAAAGCCGATGGCGGGATTTGAACCCGCGACCGCTCGATTACGAATCGAGTGCTCTACCACTGAGCCACATCGGCACAAACAGTCTGTAATTATAGCCTATTTAATCTCATGGTACAACCAAACCCGGAAAACCGACCGTCCCAAAGCTCAGTTAATCCAGAACAATACGCTCGTCTCAAAGCAGAAATCGCAGCTCCTTATGGCAACATACGTAAATTTATTTACATCGCTGCTGGTGCTTCGGGTTTTATTGGTGCATTTATCTTCTTTTTTCAAGTCTTAGCTGGACGCAATCTTGAGACAGCTTTACCCAATTTTGCACTACAACTCGGAGTTATTGCTGTAGCCGTGTTTTTGTGGCGCTGGGAAGGGGGAAAGGGATCGGGGAAAAGGGATTAGGGAAAAAGGATCGGGGAAAAGTAATTTAGGATATTGATACTTTTCTAAATTACTAATCCTTAATTCCCAATCCCCAATCCCCAATCCCCAATCCCCAATCCCCAATCCCCAATCCCCAATCCTTCTACTGTACTGTCACCAAATAAGGTGAGGAAACAGCTTGAACTTGTCCGGCGTTTACTAATGCTTGGTAAACAAAAGCTGCTACTTCTGCCCTAGTTGCTTGACGGTTGGGATTTAGTTGTTTAGCGTTTGGATAATTTACTACTAACCCTTTTGCAGTTGCTGCTGCTACTTGATTAGTAGCATAACTAGGAATTTGGCCAGCATCTGAGTAGAAGGAAAGCACATTTTGGTTATTTGCAGTTAAATTCAAACCACTGGATAAGGAGACAAGCGCCTGTACTCGCGGAATTTGCTGTTGTGGTTTAAAGGTGCGATCGGGATAACCAGAGACAAAACCCAATCTATACGCATTTCTGATGGCATCATAAGCCCAGAATTTACTATTTACATCGCTGAAGTTAGTAGCTTCGCGTTTGGGTTGAGTTTGAGCAAAGGCTTTAGTGACGATCGCAGCAAATTGAGCGCGTGTTACAGGATCATTGGGTTTGAAAGTCCCATCAGGGAAACCAGCAATAATATTCTTAGTTGCTAAAGCTTCAATGTAGGGTTTAGCCCAATAAGTAGCTGTAACATCTTTGAAATTGCCAGTTGCTACGTTAACACTAGAAGCGACAAATTCAACTGAACCAGCGATTTTCTTGGTATCGATATCGTTACCAACAGCCAAAATTTTAATAGTTTTGGTGGCGTTGTTGAGGTCATAGCGAGTGTTACTACGAATCAGATTACCACCAGGGTTGTTGCTTGTACCCAGGTCGGGTGCAGCATTGACGGTTGCTACCACACCATCCCGTTTATTACCCTGAATGATATTCTTACGCAGGATTGGTTTGGCTGTGTCATTGACATAAATACCGTCTTGGTTGCCAATAATCTGGTTTCCTTCTACTAAAGGTGTAGAACTACCACCAATCGCCAAGCCAAAGCCAGTGTCTTCAAACACGTTATTCCGAATGACTCCCGCAGCAGATTTAGCGACAGAAATTCCGTTACCTGTGTTTTTGACAAAGATGTTGTTTTCGATGGTGGGAGTACCTTTACCCGTGACAAAAATGCCATCTCTGACGCTATTTGTAAATACACTGCTGGTAATTGTGGGATTTGTTGATTCTACCCATACAGCAGTACCACGGCTATCTGGGTTGGTAACTGTGATTCCTGAAATTGTGCTATTGTTTTCAGTCTTGATAGTCACATTTTGACTAGCAAATGTCGGACTGACATACTTCCCACTACCAACAATCAATACCCCTTGACCTCTGGTAGTTTGATCGCCTCGTAAGGTCAGACCCTGCTTAATTGTAAGTGGGAAGACTTCTCCACTTTCTTTGTTATAAGTACCAGGCGCTAGTTGAATAGTTGTACCTGATTGGGCTTGACTTAGAGCATAAGTAATAGTTTTATAGGGCTGTGCTTGTGATGTACCAGCACCAGCGCTATCTGAACCACTGGTAGGATTAACGTAAACAATATTTCCTGTAACAGGAATTGGTGTTCCTTGAGTTGTATTTTGAATTTCTGTTTGAGTTGTGTTCTGATTTCCCGTTTGAGTTGTGTTCTGAATTTTGATCTGAGTAGTATTCTGATTTCCTGTTTGATTTGTATTCTGATTGTTTATTTGAGTAGTATCAGCATTTACCACAACAGGCAAAAGCAGAGAACTACTAGATAGTAAAAACAAAGTGGTGACTGCTACAGGTAATTGCATAGTAATGCAAAGATTTTTACCAACAAGAGAGCGAATATTTTTTTGTTGAATAGGAAAACCCTGATGTTTCATGATTTATTTATAACGTTTGTGATGTGCTGATTTACCGCATGTTTAGAAATGTGTCAATTGCAGCCATATCATTTACTAAACACATGCAAAACTATAGCGGATGACATGCTCTTTTGCAGCTGAGTTCCCATGCAAAATTTAATTTCTGTTTTGCAAACTCAGCCAAGATCACAAGAAAATCAAAGACTAAAAGCTTTTATTGGTAAGCATTTGAGCGTTTATGACTAGCACAGTTTTAGTTACATTTAGATTAAGCGATCGCCTACGAATATGGCAAGCGATCGCCTTTCTTGTAGAGAATATCTATACTCTTGTACTACATAAACCTCCCGTAAACACGCTTAGTACCGTGTATCCTAAGCTAAAATAATGTATATGAAAGCATCAGTACTTTGATTTGAAAACTTAACATTAATACATAACCGGAAACACAAATAGATAAAAAATAAAAAAAATATGAGGAAATCAAAAAAAACAAAATTTTCTGCAAAACTAAGAATTGTTCAAACGGGGTCAGCTGATATAAAGACCCTGAATATAAACAATCATATTTAAAAGGAGTCAAAACAAGTAAAAAGTAAAAAGTAAAAAGTAAAAAGAAAGATTCCCACTGATAAATCTGTGGGCTTGAAAAAAGGACACCTTTTACCTTGCACTACGTGTCTCGGTAAAATTATGAGTGTTTAAGTGGGCTTGATACCCACAACTGAAGTTTTTTATGAGTGCCTTTTAACTTTTAACTTTTAACTTGGAGCGAAGCGACTGTCAACATAATTTAAAGGCTCCCAGCAAACTAAAACTCACAATGTTCTAAGCGTCGGGTAGTGGCTTTATACTCCTTGGCGCTTTTAACTTTTCATTGATCATTGGTCATGAGCAAAAATTTTAATTCTATTTACATTTCTTAAGCTCATCCCATACCTAGCTTGGAGTGGGCTTTTCCACCGAATTTCTGTAACTGGCGTTCTGTTGATTCCCACTGATTTCTTTATCACTAATAAAAAAATGGAAGCCTACAAGATTTGTATAGCTCCCAGTGATTATTTGTTGTTTAAAGAGCAAGTTTAAAACTAGGTATAACCCTAACAGGGAGGATTAGGATTTTTGGAAGAGAAGCGAAATATAGCTATAAATCCTACCAGCCACAAAAATGATCTAACTATTACTTTTTATTTTTCTGTTACTTAGTTGTATTAAGTATTAACTTATTTCCGAGGAAGCAACATCCACCACAATGTTGTAACTCTTGTAAGTAATATTTAGACTTGAACAGAAAAATAACCACCAGTAGTAACAGCTTTAGGTAAGAATTATTCTTAGTAATTCAAGAAGTTCAGTTAAGTTTTTGATTAACCCAAGCCTGGGCAAATAATATTTAGTGAGAGAGTCAATACTCTAATTTTACTAACTTAACTGTACTGTTTGATAATTTCGCCTATTAAAAAATAAGATCATAAATAATTATTCATTTACTTTCTCCTGGATGTTAATTTACTAGGTAAATAGTGTGTCTAAGTTCTTATTTATAATGTATAAAAATAAATCTTGTTTGTTATGCCAAAATGGCATATTATTTTAGATTAAATACTGAAAATACTTAAATATTGGATTTTATTTCTATTTTCAATTAGGTATATTCATCTCTTGCACTAGCTTTTCATCCCGCCAATAAATAATTTTATTGACTAATAGCTAAAGTCAGATTTATCTGACTAGGAAAGTATTTGAGTCCATTTACACGGACTTATGCTATACAGCCCACAAATTGATTCTCAGGCGTAATATGGGGTAGATGCAAGATTTAAAAAGTAAAAAGTAAAAAGTAAAAAGTAAAAAGTAAAAAGATAATCCCCATA
>NZ_JCACKS010000159.1:0-4316 GCF_059505505.1 Pelatocladus sp.
CCCCGTTCACGGGGGGATTGAGGGGGGTTCATTCGACTTTTGCAAGAGGTCTATTTTTTAAGCTAGATCATATTCATAAATCCGTTCACCTTCATGCTTTTGGTGATTCAGTCTTGATTTTTTTCTAATTTTTGTTATATTTATTTACATATGTTTACAAAATAGTAAAGCAAATATGCATAAGTGTTGGCATCATGGACACTAATGATATTCTTGAGCGCTACGCTGCGGGTAACAGACATTTTTTGCAGGTGAGCTTGCAACGCGTTAACTTGAAAGAAATTTGCTTAGTTGGAATTAATTTGGGTCAGGGTAACTTGAGTAGAGCGAATCTATCAGGAGCTTGTTTGCGGGGAGCGAACTTAAATGAAGCAAATCTGATAGAAGCAACTTTATGGAGAACTGATTTAACAGAAGCCTTATTAATTTGGGCTGATTTAAGCAAAGCTTGTCTGATTCGGTCAAACCTCGTCAAAGCAGATTTACACAAGGCCGTGTTAGCTAGGGCAGACCTGCGCCTAGCTGATTTACGCTATGCTGACCTAAGTGATGTAAATCTCGAAGGTGCGGATCTGCGCTACGCTGATTTAACAGGCGCAAATTTGGCGGGTGCAAATTTGAGTAAGACAAATCTCACAGGTGCAAATCTGAGTAAGGCAGATCTGTATAAAGCGAATATGGCTAAAGCTATTTTGTCAAGAACAGATTTGCGTTATGCGGATATCAGTTGTACCGATATGGATGAGATTGATCTGTGTGATGTGAACTTGAGTGGTGCTTGTTTGTCTGAATCATTACTCTAATCTTACCGCCACACTACCTGCATGGGCTGGTAAACCTTCGGCTTCGGCGAGGCTAATTGCTGCTTTACCTATGGTTTGTAATGCTTGCTGATCGCATTGCAAAGAGGTAATCCGCTTCATAAAATCGTAGACACTTAAGCCAGAAGCAAAACGAGCTGAACGTGCTGTTGGTAACACGTGATTTGGGCCGCCGACATAATCACCAATTGCTTCTGGGGTGTGGCGTCCTAAAAACATGCTACCAGCACAGCGAATTTGCTTGGCAAGCTGTTGTGGTTCGTCTACGCACAATTCCACATGCTCTGGTGCTAATTGATTCAGTAGATAAATACTTTCTGCTAAATCATTGACAATAATCACCGCACCGTGATTTTCCCAGCTTTTAGCGGCTACTGCTTGAGTAGGTAAGGTTTTGAGAATTTGTTCAACTGCTGTTGTCACATTTTGGGCAAAAGTTTCCGAGTCGGTAATTAAAATTGATTGGGCGCTAGGATCATGTTCTGCTTGTGACAGCAAATCCCAAGCAATCCATTCTGGATTATTCTTACCATCGGCTACTACCAAAATTTCAGATGGGCCAGCTATGCTATCAATGCCAACTCTACCAAATACCTGACGCTTTGCTTCTGCCACATAGGCATTACCAGGCCCGACAATTTTATCAACAGGGGCGAGGCTTTGTGTACCATAGGCTAAAGCTGCTACTGCTTGCGCTCCACCAATAGTATAGATTTCTGTAATATCTGCTACTTGAGCGGCTGCTAACACTGCCGGATTAATTTCACCACCGGGCATCGGCACTGTCATCACAATCCGTTCTACCCCAGCTATTTTAGCAGGTAGGGCATTCATCAGTAGGGAACTTGGATAGCTTGCCCGTCCACCTGGTACGTATATTCCAACTGTTGTTAACGCTACCCAATTTAACCCTAGTTTCACGCCGATTTCATCAGTGTAGGCAATATTTTGCGGTAACTGTTTTTGATGAAAAGCAGTTATTCTTTGGGCTGCAACTTCTAGAGCAGATCTAACTTCCTGGGGACATTTTACTGCTTGTTCAGCAATAAAAGTATCACTCAGACGAAAAGACTCAGGGCTGTAGCGATCAAAACGTGTGGTATATTCTTTGACTGCGACCTCACCACGCGCTTTGACATCGGCGATGATTTCTTTAACTGTACCACTGACATCAACCGTTGCTTCCCTGCGTTCGTTGACAAATGCTTGGAATTTAGTAGAAAAATCTTTGTCGGTTGTTTTCAGTAGCTGCATGGTAAGTCTCTCGGCAGTAGTACGTGTTTTCGGGAGATAATAATTTAGTTTAAGGCGGAAGTTAAGTATTTTAACAAAGTAGAAACACAAAACCAAAAACTCTTCATTGAATTAGGCTATTTAATCGCTTTCACACTAGAGTTAAGACTAGTATTTGCCATTACTCTATTGAGTAAAAAAGGAGAATATGTTAAATGGCTCGAAACAATAAAAGACCATTGGGATTTGGATGTGAGCATCAACAATACTTAAGATGTTCTATTTGTTGTGTTGTACCACCCCACATGCTGGAGAATATCGTAGTAAATGGTAATGAGCAACAACGTAATTGGGCGTTTCATACCTTAAATATTTCGTCACAATTCCGAGGACGACGAAATGTAATAGGAGCAGTAAATTTTGCAGTTTCTCCTGGTGAAAAGCGCCGCACTATCTACGATGCTAAAGGTACTGAGCAACTCCCTGGTACATTGGTACGTGGTGAAGGCGCTCCTCCTTGCAACGATATTGCAGTTAACGAAGCTTACGATGGTGCTGGAGCTACGTACGATTTATATTATGAAGTATTTGAGCGTAATTCTATTGATGATAAAGGGCTGCGTTTAGACTCGACCGTGCATTACGGCGTTAAATATGATAACGCCTTTTGGAATGGCGACCAAATGGTTTATGGTGATGGAGATGGTGAAGTATTTCAACGTTTTACTAAGTGCATTGATGTTATTGGTCATGAACTAACTCATGGTGTTACCCAGTATGAAGCTGGGTTGCAATATTTTGGTGAATCTGGAGCATTAAATGAGTCATTTTCTGATGTATTTGGCTCGTTGGTGAAACAATGGGTAAAAAAACAGACTGCTCAAGAGGCTGACTGGATAATTGGAGAGGGTATCTTTACAGATAAGGTGAATGGGGTGGGTATTCGTTCTATGAAAGCGCCGGGAACTGCATACAATGACTCAATATTAGGAAAAGATCCCCAACCAGGACATATGAATAATAAATATACTGGTTTTGAAGATAATGGAGGAGTACATATCAACTCAGGTATTCCCAACCGTGCTTTTTATCTAGCAGCAACAGAAATTGGTGGTTATGCTTGGGAAAAAGCAGGAAAAATTTGGTATGTAGCTTTACGCGATCGCCTACGTGCTAGAACTAACTTTAAACGCGCTGCAAATATTATCATTCAAGTCGCTGGTGAATTATATGGTAATGAAAGTAAAGAACAGAATGCAGTGCAGAAAGCTTGGAAAGAAGTAGGAGTAATTTAAAATTATGAATTATGAATTCTAAAAAATTAAATTTCTAATTTAGAATCCATAATTTATATTTTGTCGTTATATTTTATTGTTAAACTGGGAGATAAAGCTTTATATTCCCAGTATTTTTTTATAGCAAAAGCTGGTACTACGGAGAGGAAAATGCGGTTATCACTTCAACGTACAGGTGGTTTTGCCGGAATAAGTAAGAAAGCTATTGTTGACACTGCTAATTTGTCTTCTGAAGAAGCTCAGCAACTATCTCACCTATTGGAAGCCGCAAATTTTTTTAATTTACCTACAATAATTAATGCTCCCAGTAACCAGGCTGACCGTTTTCAATACATTATAACTGTGGAAGAAAATAATCAACAATACACAGTAAAAGTAAGTGAGGCGGGACTACCAGGAAGTTTAAAACAAATTATTGAATGGATAAATGCTAGAGGAAATTAAAAATAATAACTATAGCAGTTCTCTGTTGTGTCCAATACGTACCCCACCCCTTAATCCCCTCCCCGCTTGCGGGGCTACGGTGTACACACAAGTCAAAATTTTTCATGTTGAAACTGTATTCCGCCTAGAACTAAAGTTCCAGGCTCATAGCGAAAGTCCACTCAAGTGGACTGGAACAAACTTTTTTTGAGTCCTCTTCAGAGGACTTGCGCTATGAGACTCGGAATTTATTCCGAGGCGGTACAGATGCGCTCAACCTAGATTTGTGTGTACACCGTAGGCTTGCGGGGAGGGGATTAAGGGGTGGGGTTCCGACTGTATTGCAATCGAGTCAGAAGTGCTAAGTAGGTAGGTGTAATTAAAGATAAAATAAAACCTCACCCTGCCTCCGGCTTCCCTCTCCTTAGTAAGGCTATCGTGTACACACAAGTCGAATTTCTTCTTAAATCCCATTGAATTCGGGTAGTCGTTTATTGAATTCGGGTAGTTGTTTATTGAATTCGGGTGGTCGTTTATTGAATTC
>NZ_JCACKS010000160.1:0-4220 GCF_059505505.1 Pelatocladus sp.
CATCCACCCTGCCGATCCTTGTTCTACCAGTTCATAAATTTGGCGAAGGTATTGCCAATTAGATTTGAGGCTTTTTTCTCGTTGTTTTTTGTCTAAGTCCCGTTAACTACTTATCACCTTGTTTCAAGCAACTCCACCATTAACGCGGATATTTTGTCCAGTGATCCACCGTGCTTCGTCACTTGCGAGAAATGCTACCACATCTGCAATATCTTGGACTTGTCCTAATCCTCCTAATGCAGATGCTTGCGTTAAACGGTTGATTTGTTCTTCGGTTTTACCTTCGCGGAATAATTCTGTGTCTGTGGGGCCAGGTGAAATAACATTAACTGTAATCCCTTTGCTACCTAGTTCTTTAGCTACTACCCGCGTGATTTGTTCCACTGCACCTTTAGTTCCGACATAAGCGCTATAGGTAGGTAACATCATCGCTGTTGTGCTTGAGGAAAAATTGATAATGCGTCCACCATCTTGCATATGATGGGCAGCTTGTTGACAAGCAAAATATGTACCTTTAACGTTAACAGCAAATATGTTATCAAACTCTGCTTCTGTTACTTCTATTATTGGTTTATATATTATTGCTCCGGCATTATTTACCAAAATATTAACTTTGCCAAAGGTTTCAATAGTTTGGTGAAAAAGTTTTTGAATCTCAGCTACTTTACTAATATCTGCTTGTACAGATATGGCTTTGCTGCCTAATTTTTCGATTTCGGCGACAACTTCTTGCGCCTTCTCGACACTTCCTGCATAGTTAACAGTAACCGATGCTCCTTGTGCTGCTAATTTCAGAGCGATCGCACGTCCAATTCCCCGCGATGCACCTGTCACAATTACAATTTTTCCTGCTAAAGATGGCATAAGTTAGCTCCTCAAAAGACCACTACTTTAAAAAGGGTAGGTTAAAGACCTACCCTGATATTACTAACCTAAATCAAACAACAAGATTTCCGCACCAACATCAGTACTAATTTCCAGTTGTTCTTCGCCATTCATTTGTACACCATCGCCTTCTCGAAGTTCTTCACCATTGAGTTTGGCGACACCTTTAGCGATTTGCAACCAACCATAGCGGTTAGGTAAAAGATGATAATTCACAACATCACCTACTTCTAAAACAGATGTGTACAAATCAACATCTTGGAATATCTTCACAGCACCATCACGTCCATCTTTGGCTGCAATTAATTTTAATTTGCCTTTTCTTTCTTCGATAGGAAAAGCTTTTTGATCATATCTCGGTTGGAGTTTTTCCTGATTAGGAATAATCCAAATTTGCAATAAATGGGTTGGTTCTGTTTCGGAAGGATTAAATTCGCTGTGTAAAATTCCAGTTCCAGCACTCATGATTTGTGCTTCCCCTGGACGAATGACTGAACCATTACCCAAACTGTCTTTATGTTCTATTGCACCTTCTATGACATAGGTGAGAATTTCCATGTCTTTATGACCATGGGTCGGAAAACCTGCACCAGGAACTATCCGATCATCGTTAATTACACGCAAAGAACGAAATGCTATACGATTAGGATCATAAAAGTTACCAAAGGAAAATGTATGGTAGCTATCGAGCCATCCTGTTTGGGTACGACCACGTGCATTTCGATCATGAATTAGATGAGTTTTAGTATTGGAAGCCATAATTTACTCCGTTTATTGTAGTTGTATGAATTGGTTTAGGTGTCTTGAAAATGGGTGTAGGGGTTTAGGGGTGTAGAAGAGTCATATTTTCATATGAATAAGTGATATTTCTACAGATCGCTAGATTGCTAAAAACTCAGTTTTATAGATATATTTCACTATATGTGAAATTACGATTAATCAAATTTCAATAATTTAAGCATGATTTACTGATTGATTTATTTTTACCCTAGTTTTTACCTATTTCAATATTAGAGTATATGTCTTCAAAATGAAAAGTACACACTTAAAAGTAAGGTAGTTACCAAAAAGTGACTATTATTTGCATCCTAATTACATGAAATTATCATCAACCGATAAATTATAAAAAATGGTACGTTGCGTTTAGCATAACGTACCTAAGAATTTTGTTATTTGATAAGGGTGCAAAAATTTACATCCTTACCTACTATTAATAAATATACGAACGCAAAGATTTACGCACTTACTAACTACTAACCACTAACTAAATTATTTAGCAGCAACTTTTTCTTTAGTTTTAGTAGTTGTAGTACCATTTTCTGATTTTACTTCTGCTGGTTGTAGATGAGCTTCTAAGAACCATAGTCGTTTATCAATGGTGCGAGATACTTCGGTGTAAAGATCGGCTGTATCTGCATCATTCAAGTCATTGGTTGTGTCGATCGCTTGTCTGATGTGTTTAGCATAAGGTGCAAAACGCTCTGCCAAGGCAGTAACATGTTGCATACCATCCAAAATATCAACCGGATATTCTGGCAAAATAGAATTAGCTGCTGCCATGCGGGCTGTACCACAAGCATAACCACCTAAAGCGGTGATTCTTTCCGCAAACATATCAACGTACTCTTCCAACTCACCTGCAATTTCATCAAACAATTCGTGCAGTTGGTAGAAATCGGTTCCTTTGACGTTCCAGTGCGCCTGTTTTGTTTGAGTTTTGAGATCTGTTGTAGCGGCTAGAGTTTGATTGAGGAGTTCAACGAGTTTGACACGTGCATCAGCAGGAAGGTCAATACGGGTTGGATAAAGACGTGATGAAAGCTTATCAGCCATAGTCCTAACTCTCTTTTTTTAGTTCTGTTGTTTTGGATCGATAAGACAAGTCTACAGATTCTAGGCTATCGTAGGAAACTCTCTGGCGACAGAGGGTATTTTTATCTTATCGCTATAAAATATAATTGCATTCTAGACGGACGGCTGTTTGCCCCTACTAGTATCAAGAATGATGATTGTCTATCAATTTAAATGTGCCACCGAAGAGGCGATCGCGCATCACATCATTTTGCAAAAAGTCATGGGGAAAACCAAGTTCAACTTGACTAATTTCATTGAGACGTTGCAAATGTTCTGGTGATAGATCAATTTCAACACAAGCTAAATTATCTTGAATCTGGGATACTTTGCGCGCCCCAATAATAGGAATAATTACACCAGATTGAGCGCGTAACCAAGCCAGTGCGACTTGGGAGGGTGTGCGTCCAATTTCTTGAGCGACTTTAACAACAACTTCGGCGATCGCTAAAGCACGTTCGGAAATATTTGCACCGTCTAGTTTAGCAAGTCGTCCTTGTTCGTTACTATTACCTTGATTTTGGTTGTATTTACCTGTTAATATACCACGACCCAGAGGAGACCAAGGTAATACAGCTAAGTCAAAGGCTTTTGCCATTGGTAGTAAATCTCGCTCTGGAGTTCTTTGCAACAAATTATACTCTATCTGGAGAGCAACAAATGGAGTCCAGCCGTGACACTGTGCCAAAGTATTGGCTTGAGCAACTACCCAAGCAGGTGCATCGGAAACAGCAATGTATAATATTTTCCCTTGACGCACAAGATCATCAAAAGCACGCATGATCTCCTCGATAGGAGTCATATAATCCCAAGCGTGCAACCAAAATAAATCTATATAGTCAGTGTTCAGGCGTTTTAAACTCCCTTCTACGGACTCTATCATGCTTTTGCGATGATTCCCACTACCATTAGGGTTGTTTTTGTGGTTATTCATCTGCACAGGAAACGAATACTTAGTTGCAACTACAAAGCGTTCTCGTTCCGAAGCGATGAATTCACCGACAATCTTTTCACTAGATCCATCAGTGTAACCATTCGCGGTATCTATAAAATTACCACCAGCTTCGACAAAAGCATCAAAGACTTTGCGACTTTCATCTTGGGACGCACCCCAACCCCAGTCTTCACCAAAAGTCATGGTTCCTAAGCAGAGTTCAGAGACTCGTAACCCGCTTTTACCCAAGAGTTTATATCTCATGACTACCTCTTAATTGCCAAAATAGAGTTTAGCGGATACCCGTATAATTTTCTTGTCTGTTCTTGCTAAAAATGCCAATATCTTACTTTTGGTGGATAGTAGAGAGGCGAAATTTTGCGTCTCTACATTCTAACGACCAATGACTAATAGACAGACGTCTTACCCTCACCCTAAGTCTCTCTCCCAAGCTTGCTACCGTGTACACACAAGTCGAATTTCTTCTTAAATCCCATTGAATTCGGGTGGTCGTTTATTGAATTCGGGTGGTCGTTTATTGAATTCGGGT